>NZ_CAJPGY010000007.1:0-251719 GCF_905339915.1 Burkholderia sp. BCC1985 | reverse complement strand
GAGCATCTGTCAACACAATTTTTCTACGGCGATCAAAATTATCGCGCGTTGCAGGTTCCGGGCATCAGGCGCCGATCGGCTCAGCACGCTTTGCCGCGAAATTCCAGCGCAGCGCTTCACCCGTGTCGACGCGGGCGGGCAGCAAACCGGCCGCGAGGAACGTATCGGCGATCTTCTGCTGTTCACCGAAGTTCTGCGTGGCCACGGTGCGCACGAGATAGCTGCGTCGCGCGTTCGCGCGCTCGATCGTCTTCGCGTCGAGTCCCCAGATCGGGGCGAGGGTATTGGCGGCCTCCTGCTGATGTTCGCGCAGCCAGGTGCCGGCTTGCGACAACTGGTCGAACACGATCTGGATGACGTCGGGGCGCGCGGCGGCAAAGCTGCTCGACGCAAGGTAATAGCGTTGGTACGACGCAAGCCCGTCGCCGTCGGCAAGAATCCGCACGTCGGGATTCGCGTCGACCGATGCGACATACGGGTCCCACGTGATCCATGCATCGACGCTGCCGCGCTCGAACGCCGCGCGGCCGTCGGCCGGCGTCAGGTAGTGGATTGCGGCGTCGGCGGGGGTGAGCTTTGCGCGCGCGAGTGCGGCAAGCAGCAGGTAGTGGCTGCCGGCTGCCTTCGTGACGGCGATGCGCTTGCCCTTGAGATCGGCGAGCGTGCGCAGCGCGCTGTCGCGCTTGACGATGATGGCCTGCGCTTTCGGTGACGGCGCTTCCTGCGCGACGTATACGAAGCGCGCATGCGCGGCCTGCGCGAAGACGGGAACGGTGTCGGCCACGTCGGCACTGAAATCGACCGCGCCGACGTTGAGCGCTTCGGTCAGCGGCAAGCCGCTTGCGAATTCATGCCACGACACGCGCAGGCCGAGCGGCGCGAGCGACTGCTCCAGCGTGCCGCGCGTCTTGAGCAGCGTAATGAGCGTCGACGATTTCTGGTATCCGATGCGCAACGTGGAGGGCGCGTTCTCGGCGTGCGTCCGGATGCCGGCGACGCTCAGGCCGGCGGCCAGCATCGCGCGCGCGAACGCGCGGCGGTTCATCGACGTCATGGGGTGGTTCCTCGTCGGGTTCGTTGAAAGCGAGGCGGCTAACGTACCAACGGGGAGGGCAACCGATAACCGATTAATTCTGCTATCGATCGGAGTGGCGGGCATATGGCGCGGCACAGTACGCGCAATGTGCGGCCGGAAATGAAAAAAGGCCGGTTAGAAGCCGACCTTTTCAAAAAACAGATGGTGCCCAGGAGAGGACTCGGTCACACGAGCGCGACCCCGGCTGCGCTTGCAAGCGCAGCCTTTCGAGTCCTCGCGCAAAGCGCGCAGGCGCTTTGCTTCCTGGGCCTCAAAAAGAAAAAGGCCGGCAGAAGCCGACCTTTTTTAAATAAGTGGTGCCCAGGAGAGGACTCGAACCTCCACGATGTTGCCACCGCTAGGACCTGAACCTAGTGCGTCTACCAATTCCGCCACCTGGGCACGTTTTGCAGTAGCTGCTTGCTGCAAAGAGGGGAAATTATAGCGCCCCAATTAATCGTGTCAACACTTTTTTGCGATGCACCGCAAACCGGTCGCCGCGGCGCCTGCACGCGGCATTCGCGTCATTTGGCGACACAGGCGGGTGATAGAATGATCCGCCGCCGTCACTATAGAACTGTCTGACGGACACTTCTATGTTGATGCCGTGCACCATCAGTCAACGCAACGAGAACAATCATCGACAAACCCTTGAGCAAATATCCGTACCCCATTCCGAGCCGTGAAGAAATTCTCGGCGTGCTGCGTACGAGCGACGCGCCGCTGGCAGCCAACGACATCGCCGAAGCGCTGTCGATCAAGCGTCAGGAGCGCGAGGGGTTCTTCCGGCGTGTCGCCGCGATGGAACGCGACGGCCAGATCCGCCTCGACAAGCGCGGCCACTACCAGCTCACCCATCCGTCGAACTTCGTTGCCGGCCGCGTGCAGGGCCATCGCGACGGCTACGGGTTCGTGATCCGCGACGACGGCCAGGACGACCTGTTCCTGCCGAACGGCGAAATGCAGAAGGTCATGCACAACGACCGCGTGCTCGCGCGGATCGTCGGCTACGATCGCCGCGGCCGGCCGGAAGGGCACGTCGTCGAAGTCACCGAGCGCGCGAACAAGCGCGTGATCGGCCGCCTGCTCAACGAGAACGGCGCGCTGATCGTCGCCCCCGAAGACAAGCGCATCGGCCACGACATCCTGATCACGCAGAACGTGAAGAAGGCGAAGGTCGGGCAGGTCGTCGTCGTCGAACTGACCGACTTCCCGAGCCGCCATTCGCAGCCGCTCGGCCGCGTCGTCGAAGTGCTCGGCGACATCGACGATCCGGGCATGGAAATCGAGATCGCCGTGCGCAAGTACGGCGTGCCGCACGAATTCAGCCAGCCGGCGCTCGACGAAGCCGCCGCGCTGCCGGACAAGGTACGGCCGACCGACCTGCGCTTCCGCGTCGACCTGCGCGACGTGCCGCTCGTGACGATCGACGGCGAGGATGCCCGCGACTTCGACGATGCCGTCTACTGCGAGCCGACCAAGGTCGGCCGCGGCGACGGCTTCCGCCTGATCGTCGCGATCGCCGACGTGTCGCACTACGTGCAGCCGGGCAGCGGGCTCGATGCCGACGCGCTCGAGCGCAGTACGTCGGTCTACTTCCCGCGCCGCGTGATCCCGATGCTGCCGGAGAAGCTGTCGAACGGCCTCTGTTCGCTGAACCCGCAGGTCGATCGCTGCGTGCTCGCATGCGACATGGTGATTACCGCGCGCGGCGAGATCAAGGCGTACCAGTTCTATCCGGCCGTGATCCATTCGGCCGCGCGCCTCACGTACACCGAAGTCGCGGCCGTGCTGTCGAACACGAAGGGGCCGGAGGCCGCGCGCCGCGCGGACCTGCTGCCGCACCTGCAGGATCTGTACGGCGTCTACAAGGCGCTGTTCGCCGCACGCCAGAAGCGCGGCGCGATCGACTTCGACACGACCGAGACCTACATCGTCTGCAACTCGCAAGGCAAGATCGAGCAGATCGTCCCGCGTCAGCGCAACGATGCGCACAAGCTGATCGAGGAATGCATGCTGGCCGCGAACGTGTGCGCGGCCGATTTCCTGAAGCGCCACAAGCACCCGGGCCTGTACCGCGTGCACGCGGGGCCGACGCCGGAGAAGCTCGAGAACCTGCGCGCGTTCCTGCGCGGCATGGGCCTCTCGCTCGGCGGCGGCGACAAGCCGCATGCGAGCGACTACGCGGCGCTGATGGCGCAGATCCGCGACCGGCCCGACGCGCAGATGCTGCAGCCGATGCTGCTGCGCTCGATGCAGCAGGCCGTCTACAGCCCGGACAACATCGGCCACTTCGGTCTCGCGTACGAGGCGTACGCGCACTTCACGAGCCCGATCCGCCGCTATCCCGACCTGCTCACGCACCGCGCGATCTACGCGATCCTGTCCGGCAAGAAGTACGTGCCGAAGGCGCCGGACGGCTTCGAGCTGAACACCGCGCTGTCGCCGCGCGCCCGCGCGATGCAGCAGGCCGACGACGAAGCGCGCGGCCGTTCGCGCTCGAACACGGCGATCTGGGAAGAACTCGGCCTGCACTGCTCGGCGAACGAGCGCCGTGCCGACGAAGCGTCGCGCGACGTCGAGGCCTGGCTCAAGTGCTACTTCATGCGCGACAAGCTCGGCGAGGAGTACGGCGGGATGGTGAACGGCGTCACGTCGTTCGGCATCTTCGTGCAGCTCGATACGCTGTTCATCGAAGGGCTCGTGCACGTCACGGAACTCGGCTCGGACTACTTCCAGTACGACGAGATCAAGAACGAGCTGCGCGGCGAGCGCACGGGCATCCGTTATCGCCTGTCGGATCGCGTGCGCGTGCAGGTGAGCCGCGTCGATCTCGACGCACGCAAGATCGACTTCCGCCTCGTGCGTGACACGCCGGTGAAGGCGCCGCGTCCGGCACCGGCGCCGGCTGTCGCCGGCAACGGTAACGATCGCGGCGGCCCGCGCGTGCGTGCGTTGCCGCCGGTGGAGGACGCCGCGCCGCGCCGCAAGAAGGCGGCCAGCGCACCGACCGTTGCGGTGAAGGAGGCGCGCGCCGCGCGTGCCGCGAAGAAGAAGGGCGGTGCGGCGGCGAAGACGGCCGCGAAGAAGGTGCACGCCCGCAAGAAGTATTGAGCGTTCGGGGCGGCGCACGCGCACGCCCTTGCAGTATCGAGAGACGCCGCGCTTGACCGGTCACCGGCCGGCAACGCGGCGCTTTCCTTTTCCATGGATCGCGGCTGCGCACGTCGCGCGGCCGCACGTTTGATCGAAGGTTGTTCCAGTCATGTCTCGTCTGAAGGTTCTTTACGGTTTTCATGCGGTGACCGCACGTTTGCGGCACGATGCGTCGACGGTTGCGGAGGTGCTGTACGACCAGACGCGCCGCGACCGCCGCATGCAGGACTTCCTGCACGCCGCGAAGGAAGCGGGCGTGCGGCTGATTGCGGCCGATGAAACCCGCCTGTGGGGCCTCGCGCATACCGAGCGCCACCAGGGCGTCGTGGCGCGCGTCGAGGATGTTCCGCTCGCACAGAACCTGTCCGAGCTGCTCGACGGCATCCAGGGCCCGGCGCTGCTGCTGGTGCTCGACGGCGTCACCGATCCGCACAACCTCGGCGCATGCCTGCGTGTCGCCGATTCGGCCGGCGCGCATGCGGTGATCGCGCCGCGCGACCGCGCGGTCGGCCTGAACGCGACCGCGGCGAAGGTCGCGAGCGGCGCGGCCGACACGGTGCCGTACATCACGGTCACGAACCTCGCCCGCGCGCTGCGCGAGCTGAAGGACGCGGGCGTGTGGGTCATCGGTACGTCGGACGAGGCGTCGGGCACGCTGTACGACACGAAGCTCGACGGTCCCGTCGCCATCGTGATGGGTGCGGAAGGCGAAGGCATGCGCCGGCTCACGCGCGACACCTGCGACGAAGTGATGAGCATCCCGATGGCCGGCAGCGTGGAAAGCCTGAACGTGTCGGTCGCGAGCGGCGTGTGCCTGTATGAAGCGGTGCGGCAGCGGCGCGTGAAGGGCTGATACACGGGCTGACGCGCGGTCTCGCGCGCTGCGCGGGCCGTCACGACCCGCACGACGCGTGCCGCGACTGCGCGCGGCACGCGCCTCCCGGAACTCGCGAACATGACCCTGTTTCGCCTCGGCGCATCGTGCGCCATCCTCGGCCTGCTGGCCGCCTGCACGTCGCCGTCACTGGTCGGGCGCGGCACTTACTACGCCGACACGAGCTTGCACGCACGCGGCGCCGATTCGCGGATCCGCTTTCTCGTGATGCATTACACCGAAAGCGACGAAGCGAAATCGCTGCGCACGCTGACGGGCGACTCCGTCAGCGCGCACTACGTCGTGCCGCCGCAACCGCGCATCGAACGCGGGATGCCGGTGGTCTACCAACTCGTGCCCGAATCGGAACGCGCATGGCAGGCGGGCATCAGCGAATGGCAGGGCACGACCGAGCTCAACGCAGCGTCGATCGGCATCGAGAACGTGAATCGCGGCCCGCTCGATCCACAAAACCGCACGTGGCAGCCGTATCCGCCCGAACAGGTCGATGCGCTGATCCGTCTGTCGAAAGATGTCGTCGCGCGCTACCGGATTCCGCCGACGCGCGTGGTCGGGCACAGCGACATCGCGCCGCAACGCAAGATCGATCCGGGGCCGCTGTTTCCGTGGCATGCGCTCGCGCAAGCCGGTGTCGGCGCGTGGCCGGACGATGCGACTGTGGCCGCCCGGCTCGGCGGCCGCGATCCGCACGCGCTCGTCGACGTGCGCGAACTGCAGCGGAAGCTCGCGCGCTACGGCTACGACGTGCCGGCCGACGGCGTGCTCGACACCCGCACGCGACGCGTGTTCGCGGCGTTCCAGATGCATTTCCGGCCGGCCGACTATGCGGGCGATCCGGACGCCGAAACCGATGCGATCGCACAGGCGCTGCTCGACAAGTATTTCTCCGCCACGCCGCCGGCGGGCGACGCATCGGCCACCGGCGCGCCGTGATCGCCGGCGTGCCCGGCGCCGATCGCAGCGCCGGCACCCGCACCGAAAATGCCCGGGTCGTCTCCCGAGTCCGGTAAACTGGCGGTTTTCCGCAATCCCGCTGTATTCCCACCCCCATGACTCAAGACGAACTCAAACGCCTGGTCGGCCAGGCGGCCGCCGATTATGTGATCCAGAACGTGCCGGAAGGCGCCGTGATCGGCGTCGGCACCGGCTCGACCGCCAACTGCTTCATCGACGCGCTCGCGGCCGTCAAGTCGCGCTATCGCGGCGCCGTGTCGAGCTCCATCGCGACCACCGAACGCCTGAAATCGCACGGCATCAAGGTGTTCGACCTGAACGAGGTCGAATCGCTGCAGGTGTACGTCGACGGCGCCGACGAGATCGACGCAAGCGGTGCAATGATCAAGGGCGGCGGCGGCGCATTGACGCGCGAAAAGATCGTCGCGTCGGTGGCCGATACGTTCGTCTGCATCGCGGACGGCAGCAAGCGCGTGCCGGTGCTCGGCGCATTCCCGCTGCCGATCGAGGTCGTGCCGATGGCACGCACGGCGATCGGCCGGCGCGTGACCGCGCTGGGCGGCGTGCCGGTGCTGCGCGTGACGAAGGACGGCGCGCCGTACATCACCGACAACGGCAACGAGATCATCGACGTCAAGGGGTTGCAAATCACCGATCCGCGCGGTTTCGAGGCGCAGGTCAACGCATGGCCGGGCGTCGTGACGGTCGGCCTGTTCGCCGCGCGCGGCGCGAATCTGTGCATGCTCGGCACGGCAAACGGCGTTGAAACGATCGTTTATCCCGATTAATCGAAACTGAATGAGAAGCAGTCCGTAATGGCATCCGGATGCCGTAATGGATTGCATGTTCAAAGTTCGTGGAAAGCCCGGCCCGGCAAGCGCAGCGCGCTTTCCGGGCTTTTTTTGAAGCCTTATAAATCAACCGCATCAAAAAGAGGGATAACCCTGTCAGGTGTTTACCAGATAGCGAAATATCCCCGAACTCATCAACTTATAGATCATAAGAACAGTCGTAACCAGGGCCGGCGGAACTGCGGAGCAGGTGTTCGCAAATCGACGCACGGGGAGGTGTCATGGAGCAGGGCAAAGACCGGTCACTGGTCGCCAAAGTGATGGATGGGCTTGTCGCGGGTATCGTCGAGGACAAGTACGGCGGCATTCTGCCGCCGCAGGACGTGCTGTCGAAAGAGTTCGACGTGAGTCGTACGGTGATGCGCGAAGCATTGTCGATGTTGCTCGCGCGCGACATGCTCGACGTGCGTCCGAAAGTCGGTACGCGCGTTCGGCCGATGCGCGACTGGCGCATGATCGATGAAGACGTGGTGAGCTGGCGGTTTCGTGCGAAGCCGGATCCGCAGTTCATGCGCGACGTCATCGAATTCCGGATGCTGATCGAACCGCGCGCGACCGCGCAGGCGGCGGTCCGTGCGACGGCGGCCGACATCGCGGGCATCCGCGAGGCGTTCGAAGCGTTCAAGGTGTTGCAACCGGGCGACCCCGGTTACGACACGGCGGACGAACTGCTGCACACGCGAATCGTCCAGGCGAGCGGCAACCAGTTCTTCCAGCAGATGGCGGCGATCGTGCGCGGCGCTGTACGGCTCGTGAATCCGCGCGTCGCGCAGAAGGACGGTGCGCACGACATCGCGGTGAAGGCGCATGCGCGCGTCGTCGATGCGATCGAACGCCGCGATCCGCGCGAAGCCGAGGCGGCGTCGCTCGCCCTGATCGATTTCAGCGCCGACGAGATCTCGCGCGATTTCTCCGTCGACGTGCCGGTGCGCGCCTGAATCGGCGCGCGTCGCTTATCCCTGTGCCGGCGAGCCGTTTATCATGACGGCCGGCCGGCAGCGTGCCGGCCACCGTCATACGACCGACACGGAAGATCCGGATGAACGAATTCGACAACCGCCCGGTGCGCTTCGGCATCGTCGGCGCAGGCAGCATCGCACGCCGTTTCGCGCAAAGCCTCGCGCACGTGCCGGGTGCCACGCTCGCCGGCGTGTGGGCGCGCCGCGCCGATGCGGCAACCGCTTTCTGCGACAGCTGCGGCGGCACGCCTGCCGCCAGCCTCGACGCGCTCCTCGCGAGCGACATCGACGCGATCTATATCGCGACGCTCCACGACAGTCACGCGCACTACGCGCAAGCGGCGCTCGCCGCCGGCAAGGCCGTGCTGTGCGAAAAACCCGCGACGCTGAACGCGACGCAACTCGATGCCGTGCTGGATGCGGCACGCACGGCCGGCCGGCTCTTCATGGAAGCGATGAAGCCGCCGTTCTTTCCGTTGTATCGTCAGTTGCGCGCGCATCTGCATGACGATCCGATCGGCGAGATCAGGCTCGTGCGCGCGGGCTGCGCGTCGTCGTCGGTGCCGGACGATCATTCCGTCTATCGGCTCGACCGCGCCGGCGGCGCGCTGCTCGACATCGGGATCTACGAAGCGTTTCTCGCGGTCGACTGGCTCGGCGCGGCAGTCGACGTGCAGACGCTCGGCCGCATCGGCGCGACGGGTGTCGACGTGTTCGCGAGCCTGAACAGCCGTCACGCGAACGGCGGCATTGCGCAGCTCTTTTGCGGGGTCGACGTGATGGGACGCGGCGATGCGCTGATCGCAGCAGCAGGCGGGCACGTGACGATTCACGAGAAGTGGTGGAACCCCGCGCGGGCGACGATCCGCTATGCGGACGGGCGCACGGTCGAACTCGACGCGCCGGTCGACGGCGGCGGCCTGAACTACGAGACCGCGCATTTCTGCGACCTGCTGCGCGCGGGCGAACTCGAGAGCCCGATCATGACGCACGACCATTCGCGGCGCATGATCGCGATGACCGATGCGGCACGCGCGGCGCTCGGCGTGCGCTATTCGGGCGAGTAGGCGGGAAGGACGGGAAGGCGGGAGCCGGGCGCGCATCCGCGGGCCCGGCGGGAGAGGCGACGTGCTCAGTGCCGCGCGGGCAGCGACAGGCGCTTTTCGTACCAGCGCTGGACCCATTCGAGGATCTGGCACAGCACCCAGTAGATCGCGGCGGCGGCCAGGTACAGCGGCAACGGCTGGTAGGTCGCCGCGATCACTTCCTGCGCGCTGCGCAGCAGTTCGGTCACGGTGATGACGGACACGAGCGACGTGTCCTTGATCAGGCTGATCAGGCTGTTCGACAGGCTCGGCACCGCGATGCGCAGCGCCTGCGGGCCGATCACGTAGCGCAGCGTCTGCCCCCACGACAGCCCGAGGCTGTAGGCGGCCAGCCATTGGCCGCGCGCGATCCCGTTGATCGCGCCGCGCATGCTTTCGGACATGTAAGCGGCGACGTTCGCGGAGAGCGCGATCACGCCGGCCGGTGTCGGGTCGAGCGAGATGCCGAGGCTCGGCAGTCCGTAATAGATGACGAAGATCTGCACGAGCAGCGGCGTGCCGCGCATCAGGCTCACGTAGGCGCGCGCGAGCCCAGCGAGCGCGTTGACCCAGATGCGTTCGAAGCCGTCGAGCGGTTCGCTTTGCCGGATGCCCATCATCGCAAGCACGACGGCGCCGAGCAGGCCGAACACCATCGACAGCACGGCGAACTTGACGGTCAGTACGGCACCCTGGGCGAGCACCGGCAGCGATTGGACGAGCAGGGACGTTGTCGACATGGAATACGAATCGAATGCGTGCGCGAAAGCGCAATCATAAACCGGACCGATAAAACAAAGGGCGGCATCGTTTCGGATGCCGCCCTTTCCGGCCCGCCTTCAGGCGGGAAGCAGAGGCGTGCTTACTTGACCGGCTTCGTCACGTCGATGCCGAACCACTTGTCCGAGATCTTCGTGAACGTGCCGTCGGCCTCGAGTTGCGCCATCGCATCGTCGATCGCCTTCTGGAACTTCGGGTTGCCCTTCTTGAACGGGATGCCCGACGGATTCGCCGAGCCGACGTTCGCGCCCGGGCGCAGCGGCAGTTGCGAGTTCTTCGTCAGGTACGCGAGCATCAGGCGGTCGTTGAGCGCCGCGTCGAGACGGCCGGCCGCGAGGTCGCGCAGGTACTCGGGCGCGCCCGGGTACGTCTTCACGTCGATGCCGGGCACCGACTTCGCCATGTCCATGTAGTTCGTGCCGAGCGCGACGCCGAGCTTCTTGCCCTTCAGGTCGTCGAGCGACTTGAACTGGCGCGTGTCGTCCTTGCGCTGGATCAGCTGGGCGGACGAATAGGTGTACGCGGGCGAGAAGTCGAGCGTTTCCTTGCGCTTGTCGGTGATGCCGACCTGGTTCGCGATCACGTCGAACTTGCCGGCCTGCAGGCCCGCGATGATGCCGCTCCATTCGGTCGTGACGAACTCGGCCTTCACGCCGAGCTTCGCGGCGACGGCATTCGCGATGTCGACGTCGAAGCCGACGAGTTCGCCTTGCGGGTTCTTCGAGTTGAACGGCGGGAACGTGCCTTCGAGGCCGACGCGCAGCGTGCCGCGTTGTTTCACCTGGTCGAGGAGGTCGGCCGCCTGCGCGGTGGCGGCGGCGAACGACGTACCGATCAGGCCGGCGACCAGCAGCTTCTTCAGCAGCGAAATTTTCATCGTGTGAGCTTCCTTGCCCCAGCGGGGCGCTTGATTCTGACTGTGGGGTCGATCATAGCAAAAACACAATCGACCATTAAATATCGTTTGTTTATGGCTATATTACGCGGCGCGTTCGCGCGCGATCGCCTTCACGCACTCGGCGACGAGCGCGGGGCCGCGATAGATGAAGCCCGTGTACAGCTGGACGAGCGACGCGCCGGCCGCGAGCTTCGCGCGCGCGTCCTCGCCCGAGAAGATGCCGCCGACGCCGATGATCGGCACCGCGCTGCCGACTTCGGCATGCAGTTTGCGGATCACTTCGTTGGACGCATCGAACACCGGACGGCCCGACAGGCCGCCGGCTTCGTCGGCGTGCGGCAGGCCCTGCACGGCCGCACGCGACAGCGTCGTGTTGGTGGCGATGACCGCTTCGATCTTGTGGCGCAGCAGCGTGTCGGCGATTTCCTTGACCTGTTCGTCGTCGAGGTCGGGCGCGATCTTCAGCGCGAGCGGCACGAGCTTGCCGTGCAGGTCGGCGAGGCGTTGCTGCTTGTCCTTCAGCGCGGCGAGCAGCGCGTCGAGTTCGCCCGCGCCCTGCAGCTGGCGCAGGTTCTTCGTGTTCGGCGACGAAATGTTGATCGTCACGTAGCTCGCGAACGGATACACGCGCTCGAGGCAGTAGAGATAGTCTTCCGCGGCGCGTTCGATCGGCGTGTCGGCGTTCTTGCCGATGTTCAGGCCGAGGATGCCGCGATAGCGGGCCGCCTGGACGTTCTTCACGAACTGATCGACGCCGTGGTTGTTGAAGCCCATCCGGTTGATCAGCGCTTCCGCCTGCGGCAGGCGGAACATCCGCGGGCGCGGATTGCCCGGCTGCGGGCGCGGCGTGACCGTGCCGACCTCGATGAAGCCGAAGCCGAGCGCCGCGAGGCCGTCGATGGCCGCGCCGTCCTTGTCGAGGCCGGCGGCGAGGCCGACCGGGTTGCGGAACGTGAGCCCCATCACGGTGCGCGGCGCATCGGGCACGCGGGCCGACAGCGCGCAGGCGAGGCCCGTGCGGCCGGCCGCGCCGAGCGCGCGCAGCGTGAGGTGGTGAGCGTCTTCCGCATCCATCTTGAACAGGGATGCGCGGGCCAACGGATAGAGGGAACTGAACACGGGAATTGGGCGGACGGCCGGAATGAATGACAACCCGCTATTTTACCGGGAGTTGCGCGGCAAGGGCGGGCTTCGCTTCGCATGCGCGGCCGGTGGCACCGCTTGTGCCGCGCGGCAACGCGTGCAAGGGCCGCAAGGTGCCCGTTGCAGGCGCGCCGCCGCGCCGCGGGATGGCCCGTCAGCCCGACCCGGAATGTCCGCCCGGCAGCGGCGCGCGGGCGAGTGCCGCGTCGACCGGCGGCAGGTCGACACGATCCGGATCGAGTATTTTCCAGCGGCCGTCGAGCAATCCTTCGAGCGGATGGAAGTTCGCCTTGTAGGCCATCTTCGGGCTCTCGCGGATCCAGTAGCCGAGATACACGTACGGCAGGCCGAGGCTCTTCGCCTGCTCGATCTGCCACAGGATGTTGTACGTGCCGTAGCTCGTGTGCTGCTCGTCCGGCTCGAAGAACGTATAGACCGACGACAGTCCGTCGCCGAGGATGTCGATCATGCTGACCATGCGCAGCTTGCCGGGCTCGCCGCCCGGCGCGTCGAGGTCGCGGAATTCGACGAGGCGCGAATTGATCCGGCTCTGCAGCAGGAACTGCTCGTACTGGTCGCGGCTGTCGCGATCCATGCCGCCGCCCGCGTGGCGCGCCGACTGGTAGCGCATGTAGAGCGCGTAGTGCTCCTCGTCGTAGTGCAGCGGCGAGACCGTCGCGACGAGCGCGCGGTGCCGCTTCCACATCCGGCGCTGGGTGCGCGACGGCGTGAACGCGCCGACCGGCACGCGCACCGGCACGCAGGCACGGCAGCCGTCGCAGTACGGGCGATAGGTGAATACGCCCGAGCGCCGGAAGCCGGCCTTCACGAGCTCGGTATAGATGTCGGAATTGATCAGGTGGCTCGGCGTCGCGACTTGCGAGCGCGCGACGCGGCCGTCCAGATAGCTGCACGGATAGGGCGCCGTTGCATAGAATTGCAGCGCCGAAAGCGGTGAAAGCGGCAGCTCAGTCGGGTGAGTCATGGGCAGCTCTCGATGCAGGGAGGGAGTGCCGCGCTAGCGCTCGATCCCGGAGGGGGCGGCCGGTTCGGCAGGGCTCGTCAGCATGGCGAGCACACGCTTGTCGAACTGCCACGGAATCGGCGGTTCGGCTACCGCGCGGCGCACGTGAGCGACAAAGGCCTTGCGTGCGATCTCGCGGCCACCGAGCGACGCTAGATGCGACGTATTCTGCTGGCAGTCTATCATCTCCAGCCCCTGCTCGCGAAGGTGGGCGACGAGCGTCGCCAGCGCGATCTTCGACGCATCGGTGACATCCGCATACATCGATTCGCCGAAAAACATCCGCCCGAACGCGACGCCGTAGAGCCCGCCCACACGTCGCCCGTCGTGCCACGCCTCGATGCTGTGCGCGTTGCCGGAACGGTAGAGCGACGAATACGCGTCGATGATCTCGGCCGTGATCCAGGTACCGCGCTGCCCGCGGCGCGGCGCTTGCGCACATGCGCGCATCACGCCCGGAAAGTCATGGTCGACGCGCACTTCCCACGCGGGGTCGCGCAGCACGCGCTTGAGCGTCTTGCGCAGCGACGGGGACACCTTGAATTCGGCCGGCGCGAGGATCATCCGCGGGTCGGGGCTCCACCACAGCACGGGCTGGCCGTCCGAATACCACGGGAAGATGCCGCGCAGGTAGGCCTCGATCAGGCGGGACGGCAGCAGGTCGGCGCTCGCGGCGAGCAGCCCCGGCGCGCCGGTCGCGGGGCCGAGCGCGCGTTCGACGGGCGGGAACGGATCGTCCGGGCCGAGCCAGGGGACCATGAGGCGCGGGCTCAGCCGTTGCGCAGCGAGCGGAAGATATCGCCGGTGTGGACGCCGTAGTCGCCGGCGGCGCGATCGGCGAAGAAGAAGCGCAGCGTCTGGCTGACGGTCGGGAACGCGATCTCGTCCCACGGAATGTCGGCTTCGTCGAACAGCTTGACCTCGAGGCTTTCCTCGCCGGCCTCGTAAGCCGGATCGACGAGCCGCGCCAGATAGAACAGATGGACCTGGTGCACGTGCGGCACGTTGAGCAGCGTGAACAGGTTCTGAACCTCGACGCGTGCGCCGGCTTCCTCGAGCGTTTCGCGCGCGGCGGCCTCGGCCGTCGTCTCGCCCATTTCCATGAAGCCTGCCGGCAGCGTCCAGAAACCGTAGCGCGGTTCGATCGCGCGGCGGCACAGCAGCACCTGATCGCCCCAGACCGGCACCGTGCCGACCACGTTGCGCGGATTCTGGTAATGGATCGTGCCGCAGTGATCGCAAATGAAGCGCTCGCGGTTGTCGCCCGGAGGAATGCGCGCGATGACTTCGTGACCGCAGACGGAGCAGAATTTCATGTCGAGTGGAAGGGACGAGGTGATGCGAGTGTATCACCGGGGAGGGGCATTCTCGAACGCGAGCGCATGTGCACGGCGTGCGGCGCGAAGCGCAACGTGCGAGGCGCGCAATCGCGCGCCGGAAAACAAAAAGCCCGGCGTGGAGCCGGGCTTTTTGCATGAATCGGGACGTTGGTTGCGGGGGTAGGATTTGAACCTACGACCTTCGGGTTATGAGCCCGACGAGCTGCCAGACTGCTCCACCCCGCGTCCGTCGAAGAAATGAATTATATGGACTAACCCGAATGCTTGCAAGCACTTTCTGACAATCGCGTTTCAGTCGCCGGCGGGACGCCGGCAGGGCCGGTACGGCAGGCGCGTGCGCTAGAATCGAGCGGTTTGCTTGTGTCGTTCACGCCTGCAGCGGCGTCGCGCGCGATCGCGTCGGTACCGTTGCAAACACTCACTACAGCATCGACGGATTCATGGACATCGCTCACGATCTGCAATCGATCGGCGCGCAGGAACAGGCGCTCGTGTTTCCCCATTTCGACCCGGCTCGTGCCTGGGCGCTCGGCAACCGGATGCACGCGCTCGCGACGTCGCGCGGCCATGCGATCGCAATCGACATCGTCACGTTCGGCCAGCCGCTGTTCTATGCGGCGCTCGCCGGCGCGACGCCCGACAACGCCGACTGGGTACGCCGCAAGCGCAACGTCGTCGCGCACTTCCGCCGCAGTTCGTATGCGATCGGCCTGCGCATGCAGCAGGCCGGCGCCACGCTCGCCGACAAGCACGGGCTGCCGATCTCCGACTATTCGCCGCACGGCGGCGCGTTTCCGCTGACCGTCGCGGGGGCCGGCGTGATCGGCTCGATCACCGCATCGGGGCTGCCGCAGCGCGCGGATCACGAGTTGGTCGTCGAAGCCCTGTGCGCCGAGCTCGGGCAGGACTATGCCGTGCTGGCACTTGCAAGGAGCTGAGCGATGCAGATTCCGGGTTACGCATGGCTCGCGATCGCGATCGTCGCGGAAGTGGTCGGCACGTCCGCGCTGCGCGCGGCGGACGGCTTCACGCGCTTCTGGCCGTCGGCGCTCGTCGTGGCCGGTTACGGCATCGCGTTCTACTGTCTGTCGCTCACGCTGCGCACGATGCCCGTCGGCATCATCTATGCGGTGTGGTCGGGGGCCGGCATCGTGCTGATCACGCTCGTCGCGATGCTGCTCTATCGCCAGGTGCCGGACCTGCCGGCCGTGATCGGCCTCGGGCTGATCGTCTCGGGCGTCGTGGTGCTGAACCTGTTCTCGAAGATGCAGGCGCACTGAGCGTGCGCCCGCGATACGCCGGATGGCTCACATGACCGATTCCACTGCCGCTTCCGCCGAAGCCGCCCAGCCCGACGTGCGCGCGTACGTCGCGAACCGCGTCGGCTATCTCGAACTGAACCGGCCGAAGGCGCTGAATGCGCTGTCGGTGGGGATGATCCGACTGATGCAGCAGGCGCTCGATGCATGGCGCGACGACGCGGAGGTGACGGCCGTCGTCGTGCACAGCCCGCATCCGCGCGCGTTCTGCGCGGGCGGCGACGTGCGCTTCTTCCACGCTGCGTGGCAGCGCGGCGATCGCGATGCGGTCGACACGTTCTTCATCGAGGAATACACGCTCAACCATACGATCTTCACCTATCCGAAACCGTACATCGCGTTGATGCACGGCGTCGTGATGGGCGGCGGCATGGGCATTTCGCAGGCGGCGCGGCATACGGGCGGCCTGCGTGTGGTCACCGATTCGACGAAGATGGCGATGCCCGAAACGCGCATCGGCCTGTTCCCGGACGTCGGGATGAGCTGGTTCCTCGCGCGCACGCCGGGCGCGCTCGGCCGCTATCTCGCGGTGACCGGCGCGACGCTCGACGCGGCCGGCGCACTGTATGCGCAGCTCGCCGACGTATACCTGCCCGACGCCGCGCTGCCGGCGCTGCTCGATACGCTGCACGGCGCGCAGATCGACAGTGGCGCGCAGGCCGTCGCGTGCGTGGCCGACGCGGCTGCCGCGCACAAGGTCGTGCCGACGCCCGACACGTCGGCGCTGGCCGACGCGCGCGCCGGGATCGACCGGCATTTCGCGCAGCCCGATATCGGCGCGATCCTGGCGTCGCTCGACGCCGAGCAGGATTGCGCCGCAGTCGACGGATGGGTCGAGAAGGCGACCCACGCGATGCGCAGCCAGCTGTCGCCGCTGTCGATGGCCGTGTCGCTCGAAGTCGTCGAGCGCGCGCGCGGCGCGACGATGGCCGATTGCCTGCGGCGCGATCTCGACCTCACGCGTTCGACGTTCGCGCACGGCGACGTGATCGAAGGCGTGCGCGCGCTGATCGTCGACAAGGATCAACAGCCGGTCTGGCGTTTCAAGTCGACGGCCGATATCGACCGGGCCGACGTGCTCGCGATGTTCGACAGCCCGTGGACGCCCGACACGCATCCGCTGCGCAACCTGAAGGACTGACGCGCGCGGTATCGAAGCGAAAAGCAAAAAGGCCGCCTGCATTGTGTGCAGGCGGCCTTTCCGTTTGCGGATGCCGATCCCGATCCGGCTCGGCGGCAGCGGGCCGGGGCCTCGCCGCAAGCCGTGCGTCATTCGTCGCCGGCGTCGTCCGACATGAACGCGCGCATGAACACCAGCGCACCGAAACCCCACACCGCGTTCGCCGCGAAACCGGCGGCGAGCACCGGCATCATGTTGCCCGACGGCCAGATCCCGCGCAGCGGATCGATCGCGAACACGCGGGCGGCCGTCAGCACGATGCCGCCGAACACCAGCGCGCCGATCCACGGCGCTTCGCGCTCCGGCGACACGCGCAGCAGCCACGCCATCGGGATCGCGCAGCACGCGCTGATCAGCGCGTTCGCGACAAATTCAGGAATGCCGAGCGGCGCGAACGGTTGCGTGGAGAACCCGGCTGCGGCGATCAGGTCGGCCGTATGCAGCAGCGCGAGCGTCGCTTCGCGAAAGAAGAGGGCGGCCAGGAAGCCGGACAGGAACGGCAGGATGACTTTCTGCATCGATGAGCGTATTGCAGGCGCGGCCGGCCGGGGCCGGCCGCGCGAAGTTGTTCGGATAGGTGCGTCATTATAGGGCCCGGCCGATGCGATATTCGCTGGAGCGTCGTGCTAATCACGAAAGCGGAAAACCTAAGCTCAAAAAAATCGTTCCAAAGCCCTGCACCGATCCATAGACTGATTTCCCAGAAACAGCCGTGCAATCGCGTACTCGTCCGCGGCACGGCCTGACCGGCGAGCCATCCCGATTCGAATGCACACCATGCATGCGTCGCTGATTCGCGACGCGAGCAGGGCTTCGTTTTATCCAGATTCCGGCAAGGACAGTCAAGCAGGAGCAGCAGATGAATGTTTTCTGGTTTATTCCCACGCACGGCGACAGCCGTTATCTCGGCACCGCCGAAGGCGCGCGCGCCGCGGATTACGATTATTTCAAGCAGATCGCCGTCGCGGCCGACACGCTCGGCTACGAAGGCGTGCTGCTGCCGACCGGCCGTTCCTGCGAGGATGCGTGGGTCGTTGCGTCGAGCCTGATTCCGGCGACGCAGCGTCTGAAGTTCCTGGTCGCCGTGCGTCCGGGCATCGCATCGCCCGGTCTCGCGGCGCGGATGGCCGCGACGTTCGACCGCCTGTCGGGCGGCCGCCTGCTGATCAACGTCGTGACGGGCGGCGATGCCGCCGAACTCGAAGGCGACGGGCTGTTCGCGGATCACGATACGCGCTACGAAATCACCGACGACTTCCTGAACATCTGGCGCGGACTGCTGTCCGCCTCGCACGATAACGGCGGCTTCGACTACATCGGCAAGCACCTTCAGTCGAAGGGCGGCAAGGCGCTGTATCCGCCCGTGCAGCGCCCGCATCCGCCGCTGTGGTTCGGCGGATCGTCGCCGGCCGCGCACGCGATCGCCGCGGATCACATCGACACCTACCTGACCTGGGGCGAGCCGCCCGAGGCCGTCGCGAAGAAGATCGCCGACATCCGCGCCCGCGCCGAGGCGCGCGGCCGCAAGATCAAGTTCGGCATCCGCCTGCACGTGATCGTGCGCGAGACCGAGGACGAGGCGTGGCGCGATGCCGACCGCCTGATCAGCCGTCTCGATGACGAGACGATCGCCCGCGCGCAGCAGGCATTCGCGAACATGGATTCGGAAGGCCAGCGCCGGATGGCCGCGCTGCACGGCGGCAAGCGCGGCGGCCGCGAGGCGCTCGAGGTGTATCCGAACCTGTGGGCCGGTGTCGGTCTCGTGCGCGGCGGCGCGGGTACCGCGCTCGTCGGCAACCCCGAGCAGGTCGCGGAACGCATGCGCGAATACGCGGATCTCGGCATCGAGACGTTCATCCTGTCCGGCTATCCGCACCTCGAGGAGTCGTACCGCTTCGCCGAGCTCGTGTTCCCGCTGATCAAGGGCAAGGGCGCGGCGCGTCCGTCCGGCCCGCTGTCGGGGCCGTTCGGCGAGATCGTCGGCAACAACTACCTGCCGAAGGCGAGCCAGAGCTGAACGAAGGAGGCCTGCGATGACAACGAAAACGTCGACGACGGGCGCCGCCGTGGCCGCCCGCGCCTGGCGCGGCATCGCGCCGTGGCTCGTGCCGCTCGCGCTGCTGGCCGCATGGGAGGTCGGCGCGCGCGTCGGCTGGCTGTCGACCCGCGTGCTGCCCGAGCCGCTGGCGGTCGTGCGTGCCGCGTGGTCGCTCGTGACGTCGGGCGAGATGTGGGCGAACGTGAAGGTCAGTACCTGGCGCGCGCTGTTCGGCTTCGCGATCGGCGGCGGCGTGGGTCTCGCGCTCGGGCTCGCGACCGGCCTGTCGAAAGCGGCGGAGGTCGCGCTCGATTCGACGATCCAGATGATCCGCAACATCCCCGCGCTCGCGATGATTCCGCTCGTGATCCTGTGGTTCGGCATCGACGAGAAGGCGAAGCTGTTCCTCGTTTCGCTCGGCGTGTTCTTCCCGGTTTACATCAACACGTATCACGGAATCCGCTCGGTCGACGCGAACCTGATCGAGATGGCGAAGAGCTATGGCGTGCGCGGCTTCGCGCTGTATCGCGACGTGATCCTGCCCGGCGCATTGCCGTCGATTCTCGTCGGCGTGCGCTTCGCGCTCGGGCTGATGTGGGTGATGCTGATCGTCGCGGAAACGATCTCCGCGCAATCGGGCATCGGCTACATGACGATGAACGCGCGCGAATTCCTGCAAACCGATGTGGTGGTGGTCGGCATCCTGCTGTATGCGGTGCTCGGCAAGCTGGCCGACGTGCTGGCGAAATGGATCGAGCGCGTGACGCTGCGCTGGCACCCCGCTTATCAATCAGGAGCAAAGGCATGAATGCGACGACTTCGGCGGCCGCCTACGGCCCGCTCGCCGGCGCAGACCTCGAGGCCGAACTGGTACAGGCACGCGTGACGGACGACGACGCACGCGATGCGGCGATCGTCGATCGGGACGGCGGTGCATCCGTCGTGCCGCTCGCGCGGCGGCGCGCGGGCAGCCCGGCAGCCGACGACGCGGTGACGCTGTCGGGCGTCAGCAAGCGCTTCGGCACGCGCACCGTGCTTGACAACGTCGAGCTCGGCATCGCGCGCGGCAGCTTCGTCGCGATCGTCGGCCGCAGCGGCTGCGGAAAATCCACGCTGCTGCGTCTCGTCGCGGGGCTCGAGGCGCCGAGCAGCGGTGCGCTCGTGACGCGCGGCGAGGGTGGCGGCACGCTCGACACCCGGATCATGTACCAGGATGCGCGACTGCTGCCGTGGAAGACCGTGCTGCAGAACGTGATGCTGGGCCTGGGCCGCGGGGCACGCGACCAGGCGCGCGCGGTGCTCGATGAAGTCGGGCTGCTCGAGCGCGCGAATGACTGGCCCGCCCAGCTGTCGGGCGGCCAGCGGCAGCGGGTCGCGCTCGCCCGCGCGCTCGTGCACCGGCCGCAATTGCTGCTGCTCGACGAGCCGCTCGGTGCGCTCGACGCGCTGACCCGCATCGAGATGCATGCGCTGATCGAGCGCTTGTGGCGCGAGCATCGGTTCACCGCGCTGCTCGTCACGCACGACGTGCAGGAAGCCGTCGCGCTCGGCGACCGGATCCTGTTGATCGAGCAAGGGCGCGTCGCCCTCGATCAGTCCGTTCCGCTCGACCGGCCGCGTGCGCGCGCGTCGGCCGCATTCGCGGCGCTGGAAGACCGTGTGCTGCAACGCGTACTCGCCGGCGGGCCGGGCGGGGGCGAGCAGGGTGCGGTGCCTGAGGTGGAGCACGTACGACCGGTCGGGCAGATTCGCTGGGCCGTTTAAATCCGGGCGGCACCGGCCGCCCGTTCTCAGACTTTTTTCTTCGGAGCGATCAACCCGATGAGCATCACTGCAATCAACGTGCGTAACCAGTTCAAAGGCAAGGTGAAGGAGATCATTCGCGGGCCCGTGGTGTCCGAGGTCGACGTCGAGACGCCGTTCGGCATCGTCACGTCGGTGATCACGACGCGTTCGGTCGACGAACTCGAACTGAAGGTCGGCGCGGAAGTCGTCGCGCTCGTGAAATCCACCGAGGTGTCGATCGCGCGCCTTTGAGCGCGTTTCCGGTGCAGGGCGCCGCGGGCGGGCCGTCTGGCCGTTCGCGGCGCCCCTGTTTCATGGTCGAGCGTTTGCCTCGGTATTCGGCGTCAGGACGAAGTGCTAGGATGGAACGACACCGACGCCGGAGGCCAACGCATGACCCCCATCCTTTCTCCCGAAGCCATCGTGGCGCTGAAGTGGATCGACCAGTTCGGCGACAGCCGGCCGGTCCCTGCCGCGTTCGACGACGTCGTCTATGCGTTGCTGAACGAAGGGCTGATCTATCAGGCGGCGGCCGACCGTGTCGACCTGACCGCCGATGGCAAATCCGTTTTGTCCAACGAATACGATTGAGCGCACGGCGACGGCCGCCGCGGCGGCCTGGCGCCGTGTCGCCACGGAGCGAGCGATGGAACCGAGAGGCAGCGATCTCGGCGATTTCAGCGAGCCGTACCGCGGCTACGAGATCGAGGTGAAGACCGAGCAGGTGTGGGACGGCGAGCATGCGCACTACCGCGTGCTGCAGGGCTCGGCCGTGCGGATCGACTGGCGGCTCGTGAAAGTCGACGGGATGCTGCTGACCGAACGGCGCGTGATCGAGCGCGTACTCGACGAGGCGCGGCGGGCCGTCGACGCCGAACTGGGCGACGGCGGGCCGGTCTAGTCAGGCTGCCGGGCCGGCCTGGTCGCGTTGCGGTAAAATGTCGGGTTGTTTCCCGCGCCGCTTGCTGCCCCGAATTCCATGTCCGTACCGTCCTCGCTTCCTCCCCGCCGCGTTTCCGTGGCGCCCATGCTCGATGGGAACGGGGAAGACGATGAGTTCCTTGTGGTGTAAGGGTTTCGGGGCTGGTGCGAAATTCTTCGTAGCACTCATGTAGCACTTTTGCTCGTGAGTTGACCGCGGTGCACAACGGCTCGATAGAGAAAAACAATGGGCCCGGCGCAAACCTATTGCCTTTTTGATCCATATAATTTGACCACTCTAGCGGCGCTCTGCGCTGCGTCGCACCCGGACGACCAGAAAATATCAATATGACGTTACAGGCGAAGGCCAAATCTCACGACGCTCTCTTGTTCAACGAGATCGTGCAACTTCTGGTGCGACAGCAGCAGGGGGAGGACGTCAACGCGTCGCTGAAGGAATCCCAGGGTCGACTGCAAGCAATCTACGCTTCGGGGAAGTGTATTTACGCGTTGTGTCAGGCAGGAATTGGCTTGGCTTATGTCGGGCTAGGGCAGCCTGAGGAGGCCCGGCCACTGCTAAAGAACGCAGTCAAGATCGCTGGTGGCGACGAATGCGTGGTCAACAATGTGCTGCTCGGTACGCTCTATATGGGTGACGTCCGCGAAGCGCATTCGATGGCAGTTGACGCAAGCATTAGGTTCCCTGGGCACCCGTCAATACTCGACTATGTCTCAACCGTATTTTTGACGACACTCGATATGCCTGCATACATCAAAAACACGAAGAATGAATTGAAGCTGGCTGTGAACGATGTGGACGCATCAAAGTTTCGACAAAAGATTGAGAAGTTTGAGTTTGTGCAAGCTGCATTTAGTGAGAATGGTTATAGCCCAGAGGATCTGCTCGCTCGACTGGAAGTGGCGGTTGAGGTTGTGCGATCAGAAGGGAATCACGTTCACTGGCTGAATTTCCGAGCGTCAAGCGTGGATGATATTCAGCTTGAGCTGTTTGTTGATGCAGATAGCGACCGATGCGCGGATCTCAATATGGCAATCGGTGAGCATCTGTTTTTGAAGTTTGATGGTGATGCTGCCGAGAACTTGGTTGCATTCGCGACACGTTCGTTTAAGGGGCGCGTCGTGACCCCCAAGCTGGCGGTGGTATGACGGTTACCGCAACAGATTTTTTGACTTGCGCTGAATCGATCGCCAATGGTGGAACGGAGATTGATTACCGGAGCGCCATTAGTCGAGCGTACTACAGCGCATTTCATGCGGCAGGCGAGATTGCGGACCTTCATTTTCCCGATCAGGACGCTCATATAGCTAAAGGCTCGCATGACCGGCTTTCTGATCGGTTCAAAGCGTCAAGCAATATGAAGGCAAAAGGCGTCGCATATATGCTTGTTCTTCTAAAGAAGTCTCGTCACCAAGCCGATTATTCCCTGTCAGATACCGTCGTCGTGGACGATGCGCTGCAAGCTATTGCCAACGCTCGAAAGATTCATGCGCAGCTTGTGACATGCGTCCCAGCGCAGCCGTCGGCAGATGAATCTGGAGATGCAGCGAAATCAGCAAAAAGCTGATGTAGAAAAAGCCCGATCAGTCGGGCTTTTTTTTCGATCGCGAAACTACCCGCACAGTTGCTCGCACTCCTTCACGGCGGCGGCTCGGCGCATGTCGATCCATTTTGCAAGGTCATCGACATGCACGCCCTTGGCCGATTTCAGCGAACCCTCCATGCGCACGAGCGGGAGGGCGATTTCGCCGGCATTCACCTTGCGGACGAACTGCGGGACGGTCAGGTGCGAGAAGTAGTCCCGGCAGACGCGATCGACAGGGATGACGGCAGTTGCACCGTACTGAGCCATCAGGAGGAAGGCGGTGTTCACGATTCGACTCTCCGAAATTCAATTGCCCATACCCAGGGGTTTGCATCCCAACCATGGCCGCGCGCGGCATTGAGGCCGTCCCAAAGCTGCCGGAACTGCGCGATGCAGCCATCAACCGGATCCACGCGCAGGACAGCGCGCCTCGGATCGGGAATGCCTTCCGCGATCGCGTTGTCCCAACTGATGGCCTGCAGGCGCTCGGCACGCACGCCAGTCACCTCGAGCAGCGTGCGCGAGGCGGCGCGCGGCATGAAGATCGACGGGCGACGCCACCACGCGGGTGTGACGCTCCCGCGCGCGGCATTCGGCAGATCGCCGCCGAATCGGTATTCGCGGCCCGTCTCGAGCGTCATGTCGACGAAGTGCCACTCGTCGCGCTCCTTCTTTGCGCTGAAGCGCGTCTCCCACCGGCCGTAAGCGACGTACGTCTCGCGCACCCATAGGTGATCGCCGACATTCCCGTATGGACATGGAATCTGACGGCATTCCTCGTTACCACGGAGTGCCCACCAGATTCCCGTATTCGGGTCCTCGAAGCCCCAGCATGACGGGTCGTTCCAGTCCGGGCCGGCCTTCGGGCCGCCGCCGATGAAGTCGATGTAGCTGCGCTTCGGAATGGCGATGCGTCGCGTCTGCGACTTATGGCCGGCGCGTGCTGCGGCCGACATCGGCTCATTGAAGAGGATGGGGTGCTCGGCCACTTCCAGGGTGGCGCAGGTGTAGGTCATCGGATGCTCCCCAGATAGTCCTGCAGCTGCTCGACATACTCGTCGTGCGTCGGGCGGTCGGCCACGATCAGCGTGCAGTGGTGGCTGGAGAACACGCCACCGCCGATCGAGCGCTCAGGCATTTCGCCGGCGGCGATGAGAGCGGCCATGTCGGTGAGGGCATTGGCCAGGTGCTGCGGCGTGTCGGCCTGAATGACCGCCCCGAACTGGACCGCGCGTTTCGGTGCTTTGCTCATGACTGGGGTTCCGTGAGGTTGTCGGCCGGTGCTGCAGCTGTGCGAGCTGCGTGGCGGTCCGCGATGAACTTCTTCAGCCACTCGACCGCGTCATCGGGTGAACCGAGCTCGCCAGTAACCTTGCGGCGCTTGTTCATCGCACCGCACTGCTCGAGGGTGATCGGGACCGCGCCGGCTGCGATCGCGGCGGCGCGCTTACTGATCGCGATATCGAAGTGTTCATCGCGTGTGCCGCGGTGCTGGATCCACTTCGGGTTGACGTCGATCGCCCGAACCATGGCGATCAGCTCGTCGGAGGTGTCCGCAATGAGGTGCGACATCTTGTAAATTCGGCCGCTTGCCGTTTTGAATTCGCCGATCGGATGGCGATACATGTCGTCGACATAGACGGTCATTGCATCACCTTCGGAGCGTGGATGGTGATGTCGCGCTGCTCGACGCCATCGATTTTGATTTCCTTGTTCACGTCATGACCTTGACGACGCACCAGCTCGAGCGTCAGGCCGACGAACGCGCCAGTAACAAACGCAAGGACATCAGCGACGGGAGCGTCGTCCAGCGCGCGCTCGAGCGCTTCGCCGAGAGCTTCGATTGCTGCGCGGCTCATGCCTCACCTCCAGCGCGGTCGAGGCGTTCGATCTCGGCGAGGATCAGGGCGCCGGCCTTCACCAGGTTGCGGCGCGGCGTCGTGGGCTTCCACCACTTGCTTTCCCACATCCACATGTTGGGCGACTTCAGGCGGTACTTGCCGTCTCCCTGAGACAGCGGATAGATCTCGTCTGATGCCGCGAGGGCGTAGGCAGAAGCGGCGGCAGCCATCTCGCCGGCGTCGTGCTCATCGTCATGCTCTGGCGTCCAGCCCTCGGCCTCGACCTGGCGCCGACGCTCGGCGAGCACATCGCGCGCTGCGTCCGTTAACTCGGCGCGCGGCGCGTTGATGATCGCCGTCAGCCGCTCGATCTCGGCCTGCAGCTCGGCGATCTCGCGCGCATCTGCCTGTGCGGGCTGTGGGGCGGCAGTGAACACTTCGCCTTCGAGCGGTTTTTCCGGTTCTTCGAATCCGAGCAGGCCACCGCAGAGAGCGGCCCGCGCGATGCTGCCGTCTTCGATCATCGTGCAGTCGTCGTCGCGCTCGCTGCACAGCCAGTTCTGCGGCTCGCCGCTCACCGTGTCGAAGTCCTGGTGGTCGCGGTCGATATGGAAGTGATGTTCGTTCGCGTAGAAGCGAAGGGCATCGAGAACGGGCTTCGGCAACGCCACCGCTTCCGCCGACATAGCGGGCGAGCGGGAGAGAATTGCCGCAATGCGTCGCGCGCCGTCTTCGATCCCTTCGCCGGGCGCGAGCTGCGCCGCCGACCACGCCTCGTGCGCGAGTGCGTCGACCCCTTCCGCCCCTGTCACGTTGGCGGATGCGGCGCGGGCTTCGTCGCGTTCGTTGATTAGGTCGCTGACGATCTCGACCGGCGAGTCGTTCCAGTTGTAGCCGGGCGCCATCCGAGCAATCTGTTCGAGCAGCGCAAACCCGATGTTCGCCATATCAGCGATGGCGTGCTGCGCGTCCGGCGTGAAATCCAGATCGTTCGCATCGATCGCGTGCGACGCGACGCGATCGGCTGCCTTGATGGGATTCGCCGCCAGCAGATCGCCATGCCGCGGCCCGAGCAGCGATACGTCGTCACCGCCGCAATGCCGGATGACCTGACGCCACGTGTCGTCGAGCGGCCGGCGATTGACGTTGATGAGCGGCCGGTTCTTCACCTCGGCATCCCAACGGAAGACAGCCCATTCGATCAGCGCCGCCCGCTCGTCCGCCGGCGTGGATGCGCACGTCACGATCGTTGGCTTATCGGAAGGGTGCGCGATGCCAATCTGCTTCACAGGCCATTCGGTAGCGACGATGTGCGTGGCGATCGGCGTTGCTGCGGGCTGCTCGACAGGGGATGTGGCGAGGATCTTCGCGTGCTCGTCCGCCAGCTTGCCGACGAATTCGGCGTCGTTCGCGTCGACCTGCTCGTCGTTCAGATAGCGGGAGGGATTATCACTCCGGTACCACTTCAGCGCGGCACGCACGATGTCATAGAACGCATCGCGCGAGATCGCCGGTACCGTCAGCGCATCAGCGCGGCTCTTGTCGGTGATCATTCTGCGTCTCCAGCGTTCGCGATCGGAAGCGCGAGGATTTCGTCGATCTTGTGGATATAGACCTCGGCGTGCGTCAGGACGAAGCCGCTCGCGCGCCAGCGGTTGACGTTCTCGAACTTGAAAACCTTCGCCGACGGAATGTTCTTCGTGATGAGGTCAATCAGGGCGGCGCGGTTTGAATCACAATCGGAGAGCGCCCACTCGCGGTCGTCCTGGATGAGATCGAAGCCACGCTCGCGCAGGCTATCGAGCCATGCTGCCTTGTTCTTTTTGTCGGAGACGGGCGTATCCGAGTCCAGGAGGCGGAAGGTGCCATTGAGCGAGCGGGAGAACTTGCCGCGACAGACGCCATAAGCGCCGAACTCGAGGTCGTGCACATAACCGAACCCGTCGCTGCGCCACCATTTATTGAGGTGCTGCGCAATATTCTTGATGGCGTTCTGGACGGCTTCGGGTGCGACGGTGCTTCCGAGCTGCGTTTCGAGATCGTGAATGCGCATGTTGGCGGCGCGCAGATCGGCATATCGCTGTTCACGCTCCTTGGCGCTGAAAGTCTCGACGCCGAGCGCCTTGCACAGGTCGGCGAGATTGAATTCCGCGACCTTGATGCAGTTGGTCGCGAGTTCGACATCGATCTCGGCGCTATCCTTCAGAACGGACAGGATCGTCGCGACAGCGTGATGCATGTCGCTGATCTTCTTTCGCGCGACCGCCTGCTGATCGGCGGACAGGGTGAGGGTTGCTTCGGTGGTCATGTGTGGTCCTCTGTAGGTCAGGCGGCGCTTACTTGACGGAGACGTCCGGAACTATCACCGATGGCTTGAATACCACCTTGTAGTGATAGACACTCACGCCAGCACCGTCGATTTGTTCAACGAAATACGTCACGTTGTCGGATAGACCGAGGAAGTGCTTCTTGTAGCTGCTCGGTCCTGTCTTGCAGGTGATCGAAACTTCGCGACTTTTGTCGGCGTTGCCAAGCGAGCAAAGCCCTTCGATGCTCAGCATGTAATCACCGGTGATGCCGTTGTAAAACACCACTCGGCGGTTGATTTGGAAATTGTCGGCAGCCTGTGACAGGTTGTGTGACGCAACATCCGCATCGTTGCAGGCAGACAATGCGGACAGGCAGAAAAGGGCCACGGGAAAGAAAAAGAGCCGATGGTTCATGTTCGTCGCATCCTCAAATCAGAAAGTCTTTGTGAAATCTCGGTCGACGGCTTTGCCGAGCGAACGCATGACATTCGCGAGCTGCGCGCGGTCGTGGTGACTGGAGCTCGCCTGACGTAGCAACCCGAAATAGCTGTTTGCAACTGACCGGAGATGCGCCGGCGGCGCGCTCGCGACACGTCTCCAGGCCATGTGTGCGGTGCGTCGACGAGTCTCAGTACGCCAGGGCTTGAGTACGAAGCCGACAAAATCGATACCGCGCGCGATCGGCTGACGAATCGTCTTGCGCGGGTTGATGTGGATGCCGAGCCGCTCCGGAAGAAATGCCTCGATATCGCGTTCGGCTTCGCGAAGCCAATCGGCCGACTCATGCAACAGCACGAAGTCATCGACGTAGCGCACGTATCTCTGCGCGCGCAACTGGTGCTTCGCATGCTGGTCGAGCACGTCGAGATAGACGTTCGCGAAGAATTGCGAGGATAAGTTCCCGATCGGCAGGCCTCTGTCGATTGGCTGCTCGAGCAGGCGTTTGTGTGCGGGCACCTGCGCCATCAGCGCGCGATCACCGCGCAGCTCGAAGTCCTGGCGCGGGTCGTGCATCAGCACGCGCTCGGTCAGGTCAGCCCAAAACGGCTCGTCGATCTTCGCGAGCAGCAGCTCACGCAGCGTCGGCTTGTGGATCGAGACGAAGAAGTTCGCCACATCCATCTTCAGGTAGGCCGCGGGGCGCGACCAGTTCTGCGTGATCGAGCGCACATGTGCCTCGAGGCGACGCGCTGCGTAGAGCGTGCCGCGGCCCTTGATGCATGCGCAGCTGTCAGCGATGAAGCTGTTCTCGAATCGAGCGCGGATGCGGTTATAGACCAGGTGATGCACGATGCGGTCGCGGAAGGTCGCTGCCCACACCTCGCGCACCTTGGGCCACTGCACGACGAAGCAGATAGAGCGGCCCGGGTGCCAGGCGCCCGCATACAGTTCGTCGAACAGGTCGATCAGATTCGGCTCGAGGTTTTCCTCGAAGGCGAGTGCACTGATTGTGTTGCGCTTGTGCCGACGGCAGTCGAAATACGCATGCACCAGCTCGCGAAAAGAAAAGCCAGCATGGCCAGTATCAGCGGATCGATCTGCGGACGGCGACAGCGCCGAACTCGTTGTCCTTGTGGTTCCAGTTCTGGTTGCCATTGTCGAAGTTCTGGACGTACGCGTTGCTCGGGTTGTCCGGGTGCTGCGCCCAATCGTGCTATCTACGTCACCCCGCCGAAGGCTCGCGCCGATCAGCGGGAAAACTGCGCCGGACCTGCCACCACACCGGGCGACGGTTTCCGTTTCGCGCCTGTCGGTGGGCTTGTGGCCCAGCGGCACGACCAGATAGATGCTCTGTCACGGTCACCGTGGCGACCGTGAGACGGGCTGCTGCGCGGACCTATTTCTCCATCCCATCGCCTGCTTGCCGATGCTTCCGACAAGCTCGACAGCATCCGCATACGCATCCGGAGAAATCAGTTTCAGCTCGACGCAAACCCCGAGATCGACGTGTGCGTCAGTTGCCTCGTCGAGGACGCGATCGATATGCGGAACCTTCGCTGCGCCGAATTTCTGGTTGGCGTGCCGGATGTGCTTGAGGATGGCTCGCGAGTGGTTCACGAGCAGCGCGCCATCGACGGATCGATGATTGCGCGGCATGTGGCCTACAAGCCGGCTCGCGAGCGTTGTGAACTTGCGGGCCGTCTTGTAAATGTCGAGCGTGGTATGGAGTGCCATGCTGGAAAGAAATCAATAATTCAAGGATTTACTGCGGACGGCGACAGCGCCGAACTCGTCGTCCTTGTGGTACCAGAACTGGCCGCCATCGTCGAAGTACTGGACGTACGCGTCGCTCGGGTAGCCCGGGGGCTGCGATGACGACCAGGCGCCGTAACCGGGTAGCGCGTCGAGGATCTTGTCGCCGGCCGTGACGAAGAGGTGCGTGAGCTCGAAGATCGCCGGCCAGAAGAAATCACGATGCCCGTCGATCTCGAGCGACGTGATGTGCTTCGCGATCACGTTGTCGGGATCCGCTTCGAGGATCGCGCGCGTGTTTGCGGCGCCATCGAACTTCCCGGCTGACGCGGCGACGGCAGTGGTCTTGCCCCAGCGCGCCGATTCGAGAATGTTCGCGATGTCGTAAATCAGGATCCGAGGGGCAGACCCGTCGCGCGGCTGAAAGATGCCGCCGTTGAAGCCGCCTTCACCTTCCCAGTACGTGCCGACGGGCGGCATGATGACGTTGATCGTTTTCATGGTGTGCGTATTGAAGAATTGAAGAATTAAAGAACCGGATAGACCCTGCGGACGGCGACAGCGCCGAACTCGTTGCCCTTGTGGCCCCAGCCCTGGTTGCCACTGTCGAAGGTCTGGACGTACGCGATGCTCGGGAAGTCCGGGTGCTGCTCGCAGATCCACGCGCCCCACGCGCCGAGGAACTCGCGAACCATGTCACCGACGTTGGCGTAGAGAACAGCACTGTCGAGCCGGGACGGCCAAAACCAATCCGCGTGACCGCCGACGTGCAGCGCCTTGATGCGATTCGCGATTACGTTCTCGGGGTCGGCAGCAAGCAACGCGCGCATGTTTGCCTGACCATCCCAAGGGCTGGACACACCGGCGAGTGCTTCGAGCTTCCCGAACTTCGCCGGCTCGATACGCGCCTCGGGCACGAGCGCGGCGACCAGGTAATACGGACTCGCGCCGTCGCGCGGCACGACCAGTCCGCCGCACGTTCCGCCTTGCTCGGTCCAATCGGAGCGCGGCAGGGGGATCGACGCGCCGGCGATCCTGACCGGGGCAGCGACGTCGAGCTGTGCGCGAGGCGCGTCGATCGAAATGCCATCAGCGCCGATCGAAATGAGAATTCGGTCGTTGGCACCCATTACGCAGCCTCCACGTCGAACATCTGTTGAAGAGAAACAAGAAGCGAATAATCGAAGGAGCAAAGGACTTCACTGCGGCCGGCGACAGCGCCGAACTCGAAGTCCTTGTGGAGCCAGTCCTGGTAGCCATTGCCGAAGTTCTGGACGAACGCGAAGCTCGGGTAGTCCGGGTGCTGCGTGGCCGTCCAGTAGCCGATCGGCTCGAATGCCTCCGGGGCGCCGGGCAGGAACAGTTCGAGCGCAGTGCGCGCCGGCAGCTGCTTCGTATATGCGCCGGTCGGCGGCCAGCTGCTCGCGTTCTCGCCGTCGCCCCACGAGCAGTAGTTCGCATCCTCGGTCGGCTTGGCCATGCGATAGATGCGCTCGAGCTGCATCAGCGCCGGCAGGTGCCAGTCGTCGCGGCCGTCGATACGCAGCGCGCGGGCCCACTGCGCCAGCTCGCTACCAGCCGCAGCCATCGCATCGGTACTGAGTGCGCCGTCGACGCGATCGAATGCTGCCTGGATCAGCTGACGCGGACCCCATTCGATCGGGGCATGATGGCCGCCGTCCACCTTAGGCGCGGAGATCTGTGCCTTGAGCTTGCCGTCGTGGACATAGAGGCCATTGAAGAAGCCGCCCTTGAATGCAGCGCCGATCGGCGGCAGCGCTTCAAGTACGTCGCGGGAAAAGCTCGGGATCTGCATGATTGCTCCTGAGAAAGAAGGGTGCCGTCCTGGCCACCCCCTGAAAGACGCCGCTCTCCGAGGTAAGAGACGGCGCGGCTACATACTCGGTACTGCGTTATTCCCCGCGCGGGCGCCACTCGGCGCCGCGAACGATCCGGCCGATCGGTTCCAGCACGAGCACTTCCGTTTCTCGGTTGCCGCTCACAAGGGAGCGGCCGCGCTTCTGGGCCTTCTCGATCGTTGCGTGGCGCATGGGCTTCGCATCGCGGCCGATGGTGACGAATACCGACCCGACGGCCCGAACGTCACCGCTCAGCGAGTCAATGCGCTGCTCGAGCTGCGCGTTGTTCGCCTTCAGGCGCTCGTTCATGTCCTTCAGCGAAGCGAGTTCATCACGGAGCACCGCCAATTGGTCTTTCCTGTCGACGGCCGCGGCAGCTCGCTCGCGTGCGACTTCGATTGCGAGCGTCATCGTCGGCGGCAGCTCGAGGATTTCGAGCAGGGTGCGGACGCGCTCAGAAAGAGCAGCCATCGCGCCGTCGGCCGCGGGTTCGCGTACCTTTTCGCCGGGCGCGAGTATGGGAAGGCTGGCCGGCTGCGATTCGCTGACCGTCGTCGCGGGTGCAGAAGGCGTGATGACAACGACGACCGGATCGGGGTTGCATTGGACTGCCGGCTCAGCCTTGGCGGTCGAAAGCCAGTAGGTGTATTCGTTGCCGCCACCAGGCCGCTTTTCCCGCTCGACGAGTCCGTCGGCATGCATCTTGTTCAACGCGTGTGCGACGTCGAGCTGCGGCATGCCGATGCTCAGCGAGATCTTCTTGGCGGTCGAATTGACGACGGTCGAGAGGTATTTTTCGATCGGTTCACGCATGTTTCGCTCAGCCTCGGTTGTCTGCGGCGACGAGTTCGGCGCCGTCGGAGCCGGCCGCAGCGCCGGTCTTTCCGAGGCGGTGCTGGGAGAGCACGCGCGCCGCTTCGAGCATGATTTCCGTGTCGCGCGCGTCAATCTGGAGCGCAGCACGGTTTCGCAGGCGCTCGACGAGCTCGGCCGTGTTGCTCGGCGCAACGACGTATTCGAGAGCGAAGCGCTTCAGTGCCTCGAGCGTGCCGGTGGCGCTCTGGTATTCCTCGCGCCCGATACGCGCGTCGAGCGTGACGGCCAAGCCGGCCCGGCGAGCGATCTCTGCGATTTCCATGGCTGGCTCCCGATCAGTGCAGGGCGTGCTCGGCCGTGCCGGTCGGCGCGGCGATCGTCTCGATTTCTTCGGCCGTCGGGAGCCAGTCGATGACCGTATCCGTGATCACGTCGATCATGCGGCGTTGCTGCGCGATCTGCCGTTCCTGTTCGGCGCGAAGCAGCCCAAGCGCCTTCACCCAGCCCGGATCGCTCGCCGGGGTGTCGAGCCAGACCGCCGACCAGCGGCCGGCGCCGAAGCGCTCATCCATCTGCCGCTGCGTCTCGGCGCGCGTTTGAGCGATCAGGAAAACGTCGCTGCCCGGCGCGTCGCACTCGCTATCGACCTGCATCGCGAAGCGAGCGAAGGGAAGGGTCCAGTCGTCGAAGTAGGCGACGCCGATCACGATCCCGTCTTCCGACAGTGCGACGATGGGATGGCTCGGGTCGGTCGGGCGGCGGTCGTTGAACACGTAGACGATCTTCATTTCGATTACCTCATCTGCTGCGGTTGGCGCGCCTTGCGGCGCGCTGGAGAGCCTTGGCGGTCCGATACGCTTCGCGGAGGGTGACGTTTCCCTCCTTAAGGTCCGCCATGACTTGCCAAAGATTCGGGTGCGACGGCGCCGAGCAACGTCGGCCACGGGCCTGTCGCTTCACGTCAGTCCTCGTCTCGATCGTTCGCGGCGCGCCGCTTGATGTCGAAATTGGGATCTGCGTCAGCTGCCGGCCGAACGGCGCGCGCGACGCGCTTGAACGTCACATCGCGAACCTTCGGATTCGGATGAAGCTGTGCACGCACAGCGGCCTGAATTGCGGCTCGCACTGCGGGGTTCGAAAGCGCCTGTTCCGGCGATCCGGCGCCCAGCGTTGCGCACGCGGGGGCGAGCACGTCGTCGGGAAGGCGGGTCGGCGTTGGGCGCATGTCGATCTCACATGCAGCGCGAAACTGCGCACTGGACTTCGAACTGCGCCGCCTGGTCCTGGTACTGGAAGTAGCCGAGGACGAGGAGGTAGACGAAGCACACGCCGAGGACGGCGAGCAGGTTCCGCGCGATGCGGAAGGCCTTCCGTGCCATGCGGTGAGCTCGCGAATCGCGCTTCGTACGCGACCAGGTGATCAGCGATTCAGGCGTCGGTTGATTCGTCGTATTCATGGTCTATCCTCGGTGTGGTGTGATTGCCCGCCGGAGCGACTGCGGTTGTTCAGGCGATAAAGCCTGCGCGAAAGGTTTCACTGGGTGCCGCAAAAAACGTCACGCCGGTGACGATGGAGTCGACGCGATACGTCGAACCACGCGGAATGGCCTGCGGCGCATCTAAGCAGTAGCCCCCATCTGCTAGTCGCTCGCTGAATGCGCGTGACTCGTCGATTCGAAGTGCCGAGCTCGTCGCACGACTCGCGTAGATGAACGTGTGAAATTCCATCTTCTTTCTCCTGTAGCGGGAGCGGTTGGTCAGCCGTGAAACCAGTGCCCATTCCGCTCGAGCTCATCAATGGCAGCGCGGAACCGGACGATTCCGATCGCGACGAGCGTTGCGGTCGCGATGCCAAACAAGAAACTGATGACCAGCAAAAGCAGATCCATGACTTTTCCTTGCGCTGGCGCCTTAGGGCCTCGGTGAAACTGATTCGAGAAAGCTGCGAGCAGCCTTCCGGCTTGCCTTTCGCGCGGTTATGTCGAGACCGGGGTGTTGCGACATGAATCGCACTCTATACTGGAAAAACTAGCATTGCAAGAAAAACTAGCGAAGGTAGCCGAAAAAAACGCCGCATGGCGGCGTCGTGATGACGATGTCAGCGTTGCAGAAGTGATGGGAGTGGGTCGTTAAGCTGCCGGCTGATATCCAGCGCGAGTTCGTGAGCGAGTGCCAAGACGTCCATCTGAGTCTCTTCGGTGGCTTCCATGACAAATGCCGGCATCCGCGTTATAGCCAGGAGGCTGCAGAGCTGAGTCAGCTTTCTTTGGGTGTCCTCGATCGTAGCTGCCCTCGGGTCCTTCTTGTCGGTGATCAATTGGTGCTCCGTTTCAGCATGTTTTTTCCGGCCATATCACTCCCAGCGGACATGGCCACCCCATAGTGAAGCTAGATGCCTTTCCGGCACCTGCAGCTAATTGCGGCGGGGCGGCGCGAGTTCGATCGGCTCCTTCGTAAGCCCTGCCGCTCTGAAATGCTCCTTCAAAATGGCAATAATCTGCCCATTCATTGAGCGTTCATTATTCTTTGCGTCCTGTGCGAGCGCGTCACGGATCTCGGTTGGCAACCGAACCTGCATCTTCACTTCAGCCTTCATTTTTGTCCCCAAAACGCCTTCACAAAGCGGCGAGATAAGGCGTAGTTTGCCACCAATTTGAAGGCAGCACTAATTTAGTGGCATATTAGGGGCATTGGTGGGTAGAATCCGCGCATGGCTACCCAAGACGACTTCATCAAGACCGCATTGCGATTGCCGCGCGAGCTGCATGCCGCGATCCGCTTAGCAGCGGAGAGTGGTGGGAAGTCGATGAATGCTGAAATCATCGGCCGCCTCCAAGACAGCCTGAAGCCGGCCGAGGCAGCGACGATACTGGCGAGACTCAATACGCGGGAAGCGGAGCTGCTCGAGGCGAATCGCCAGCAGCTCGATTTGCTGCGCGGAATAGTTCGCCGTGCGGATGTTGTGATGGAGGCGGCGTGGCCGATCTTGAATGCCGCGTCCCAGACTGACGGGGCCGCCAGGTTGCTTCAAGAAATTGCAGTCTGTCGTGAATTGATACGAGCCGTTGATCCACGACAGCCCTAGCCGATCAAGTACGCGTCACCTTCCTGGCAGGAATGAACCCTGACGCATAGTGCATCCATGCAATGTCCTTCGCTTCGAAGGACGCCGCTGCCTGATCTCCCCATGTGCCGAGGCGAATTCCGCCGCGGCGCGAAAGCAGTCGCATGAGTGCAACGCGCCCGTCGACGAATCCTACAAGTACATCGTCTTCAACTTCCGGCGTAATTTCCGGTTCGATGATTGCATAGTCGCCCGGCAAATAGCGGGGCGCCATTCGGTCGTCCGGCACCAGAAATAGAAAGGCTTTTGCATCCGGCCTTTCGACGTTCGCAGTCCAACTGTTCTCCGCGCTCCCGAGGGCCATAACTGCCATCTGGCGCGACGCCTCCGTTGGGGCTTCCTTCTCGTCGTTCCCTCCAGGGACCGCAGGAGGTTTTCCGAACAGCAAATATTCAGGGGTTGTTCGAAGTGCTTCGGCCACCTTGTTAAGGCGATCGCGCTTCGGCGCGGTTCCCCCGTCCTCCCTTTCCCATTGCTGGACCGTCTGCCAGGCCCGGACGCCGACCATCTCGGCGAGCGCTTCCATTGATAGGCCCAGGGCCAAGCGCTTTTCTCTGATTCGCATATGAATGTTCATCCCGCGGATGCTAGCCGCTAGGTTTTCTAGTGTCACCGCAGGAGTTTCTAGTATATTTTTTGGCATTGCTAGTTTTTCCAGTATAGAATGCGTCGCATGAACTCAACTGCGACACCACTCAGAAACGACGCCTTGGAAGAGGCGATTGGAAAGTTCGACTCGCTGGCCGAGATGGCACGCGTGCTCGGCCTGTCCAGCTATCGCGTGATCCAAGAATGGCGGCGGCAGGGTCGCGTGCCTGCTGAGCATTGCCCGCGGATCGAGCGGGCTGTCGGCGTGCGGTGCGAAGGACTGAACGATCGCGTTGACTGGGCATTCGTCCGCGCAGGTGGGGCGGATGGCGGCCAGCCCAACTCTGACGCGGGTGAGTGCACTCACCATTTCGAAGGTTGAGGCGGTGCAATGGGTGCAAGAAAGCTGCAGTGCGTGATTGACGAACTCACCGATGCGATCGGCCGCTGGCCGGAGCTCGTGGATGACGTTATGGCCTTCGTTTTCGACGACGGCGCCGTACGAGACGGACTTTTCTCGATCCGTACTGGCGAAGGAAAAGAGGTGAAGGCCGGCGGCAAGCTGCAGATGGATGTCCGCGTCACCATTTTTGCCGCACCGGAACTGGAGCGGTTCGCAGTTGCAGTAGCACAGGGAGTCGTTCCGGCCATGCCGCTCGTTGGCGGCGCGGGACGTCAATAACAGAAGAGAAGTTTTTCGCATTTTCTAGCAATGAAGGTGATCGTCATGTCCAAACGTGCCGAGTACAAGAACGAAGTGAAAACAAGGCTGACCGACGAGGAGTACGACGCGATGCAGACGTTCAAGGCTCTACACGGTATCGACTCTGACGCGGCCGCTCTGGCACGTATCACGCGCCTGTTGCTGCTTGGCGTTGTAGGCACTTTGCCTCCGCGCCTTGTCGGCGTCAGTGCCGATGTGGGACAGATTGGCCCGCGGGTGCGTGCATGACGGGCGGCTCGGTGGAACAGCCGATCCTCCTGCCGCTGGCCGAAGCCGCAGACCTCGCGACGAAGGCTGCAGAGCAGGGCGTCTCAACCCCCGAGTACCTCGGAATTCATGTGCTTCGCAGCGCCTATGGCGCTTTGCACCCGGTCGTGATCGAGTTCGAGCGACGTCCGAAGCAGGGACAGATTGGGACGCATGGCGTGGAGGAGTCCTAATGTTTCACGTGAAATCGTTCGTCGACGTCGTGCTCCAGGCGAGCGCATGCGCACTGATGGTCTGCGCCTTCTTCCCGGTGCGTCGGCACATCCGGCTGCAGCTGGTTGCGGTCTTCGCCGGCTTCCTTTCCGTTTTCCTCGTCCTGCACGCCTGACATGGCTCGGTTCCATTGCCGCTGCCGCCATTGCGATGCTCGCCGGGTGCTGAAGATGCGCCCCGACGAGTACGCCCGTCAGCCGCAATGCAACCGCTGCGGGAAACGCGACTTCCGAATCGACCCATGGATGCAGAAGCGCAACACGCGCGCGATGGCGTGCTGTTGTGCCGGCTACTGGTTCCGGCACCGCCGCGGTTCGCTGTACTGCTGGCACCGCATGGACGGTTCGGTCCGATCTCTCGGCGATCCCGACTTCGCGGATCGCAACTGGCAGCCCGAGGCGGCTGCCGCCTGACCATCCCTGGAGGAACGGTGGCAAAGAACTCTATCGACGCATACGGCGCTCGCGGCAAGAGCAACGTGCTGTATTTCGATCCCGAAGACCTGGTGCTGATCCTCGATCCGGCCCATCCGCTTTACGACCGCCGCGTGCATCTGCCACCCGACGAGCCGACGGTGCGCAACATCATGGCGCTCGGCGTGCTGGAAACGATCCTGATCCACAAGGATCCGGAGACGGGTGACGTGATCGTGGTTGACGGCCGGCGGCGCGTGATCAACGCGCGCGAGGCGAATCGCCGCCTGCATGCGCTCGGGAAAGAGCCGATCCTCGTGCCGGCACTCCCGAAGCGGGCGGACAAGGGCAGCCTGGCCGGGATGATGGCGTCCGCGAACGAGATCCGCCGCCAGGACTCGCCGATCAACCGAGCCGAGAAGATGCAGCGGATGCAGGACCTCGGCAACGACGAGGAAACGATCGCGATCCACTTCGGCGTCGATCCGCAGACGGTCAAGCAGCAGCTGCGGCTGCTCGAGTGCTGTGCCGACGTGCGGGACGCACTCGAAGCCGACCAGATCACCGTGACGGCCGCCGTGCGCCTTTCGAGGATGAAGCCCGACGAGCAGCGCGCGAAGGTCCGACAGCTGATCGCCGCGGCGGAAGGGAAGGCTGGCCACGCTCGCGCCCGCGCGCAGCGCGCCGTGCTCTCTGCCGGGCCGCGCATGAAGTCGAAGGCCGAGATCCTCAGGGAACTGGAGCAGAGCCGCGGCGAGCGCGCCGAGGCGCTGCGATGGGTTCTCGGCGGGGTCGCGGAGCCGGTGCAGACCATTGACCACCGTCAGATGACGATCGAGGAGGCTGCCTGATGTCGTTCCACCTTTCGAATCAAGCCTGGGACGTCGAGCTGCGCTCGAACCAAAAGATCGTGTTGCTCGCCCTCGCGCACCTCGCGAAGCAATCGACCGGGGAATGCGCGCCCACGGTGCGCAAACTCGCGTTCATGTGCGGCCTGTCCGACAGCGGCGTGCGCGACCAGCTGAAGCTGCTCGAGGCGGCCGGCCGCGTCGAGTCGCTGATCGTCGACGGCGAGCCGCGCTACCGCGTCACCGTGGGGCCGCTCAATTGATCGAATCCGTCATCAAGCCCCGGCGCCCGAAGGCGGACGGGTGGAAGTTTATGGGACCGGCGGCGCGCGAGGTCACGCTCGGCTACGAAGGCGAGTGCTGGTTCCACCGTGCGTCGCGCCTCTACGTGATCAGCGCAGTCGAGGTTGCTGCGCCCGAAGGTGGTATCAGCAAGGGCCCCGAGTATCACGTCAGCATCAGCCTCCAGACGATGGAAGGGCCCGCGCGCTGTACGAGCGCCGATGCGGTCTTCGTCCTGGCCGCGTTCGATCTGCTCGAGGCGGAAGAGGACAACCACGTGCCGAACGGCCGCGTGCGCAACTTCTGGCGTCCCATAGCTGACAACCTGGTCGGCCTCGAATGCGCGTGCAAGGCAGACGAGCCGGCGATTGTCGAGGACAAGGGCGATTTCGTATGGCGGGGCGTCACACGATGAAGCTTTCGGAATTCCTCGAAAACGTCGGTCATCCGGTTGCGTACTATCCGGCGCTCGCCGGCCCGCTGGGCGGCGTGAACGCCGCAGTGCTGTTCTGCCAGCTGTACTACTGGTCGAAGCGCGCGCCGGACGAGCGCGGTGTGCATAAGACCGTCGAAGAGCTGCGCAGCGAGACGGGCATGTCGCGCGCAGAGCAGGAGACTGCGCGCAAGGCCTTGAAGGCCCGCGGCGTGCTGTCCGAGCAGCACATCCGCTTAGAGCACCGGATGTTCTACAAGCTCGACCTGGACGTCCTCGAACGCCTGATGGAGGAGCGCGCGAGTAACCCGGCAGGCGGCAACGATGCCGAACGCGAGAAAGTCGCTTTCCCGAAAGCGAGAAAGTCGCGTTCGGGAAAGCGGGAATCTGACGTTCGGGAAAGCGGGAATCTCGCGTTCGCGGAAGCGGGAAACAGTGATTCGGGAACGCGGAAACCTAGCGTTCCCGAAGCGGCGATTCCCGCTTTCGTTAACGAAGGAAAGACTACTACAGAGACTACAGCAGAGAAGAACCCCCTTACCCCCTTGTCGCCGGCTGCGCCGCCGACGAGTGTTGCCGTGAAAGGCGAAAGCAAGCTCAGCCCGTTTGAGCGCTGGTGGGACGCATGGCCACACACGCCGCGGCGGGTCGCGAAGGCTGAATGCGAGAAGCGCTGGCGGCGCGCGGGCCTCGACGAGCACGTCGAGCTGATCGTCGCGCACACGCTGGCCATGAAGCTGACGCAGCCATGGCGCGACGGATACGAGCCGGCACCGCTCACGTACCTCAACCAACGCCGCTGGCAGGATCCGCTGCCGCCGACGCAGGCCGAGGCAGCCGCACAGGCCGCTGACGCCGAATGGTGGCAATCGGCAGAAGCCGTCGAAGCGCACGCCGCGATGATCGGCTTCCGTGGCCGCCACGCTGACGAGCCGACCCCGAGTTACCGCGTTCTTGTCGCGAAGGCGAGCGGCCGCGGGCCGTGGATCGACTTCGTTCTCAAGCACGCCGAGAAATCGGGCTCCCAGCGGTTCTACGAATGGGTTCGAGCGCAGCTTGGCGAAGAACTCCTCCCCACGGACGACTACGCATCATGATCAATTCCGCGCACGTGTTCGGTGCTCTCCGCATCATCGAAGACCCGACGCTCGACGACTTGCCGAAGATGACGGTATCGACTCGCTTCGCCGAGCTGATGCCGGCTGAGTTCGTCAGCGGGCTCAATGCCTGGATGCTCGAGTTCTTCGGTACCGAGAACCGGATCTACCAAGTCGGTGGCGATACGGTCTACATGGGCCCGAAATCTATCGCCGAGCTGCAGGCGCGGATCGCGCGAGGTGCAGCATGAAAGTCAGCGACCTGATTTGTGACCAGCTCGATATCTGGGTCTGCCGCGCCGAACTGGAAGAGTTCAAGGGACGACGTATCGATGCCGAAGTGATTGCAGCAGTGAAGGCAAAACTCGGCACGGATCTGCCGTATTGGCCATCGCGCGACGGGCGGATCGGCGGCCGGATCATCGAACGCGAGCGGATCGCGACTTACGCCGAAGGCGACGAATGGGTCGCGCTATGGAGGCCGGAAAGCTGGGCCGGCGGCGAGCTTACGACGGATGGTCCGACGGCTTTCGGCCCCACAGCTCTCATCGCGGCGATGCGCTGCTACGTCAAATCGAGATACGGCGACGAGGTGCCGGCATGAAGGCCACCATCCTCGCTGACGGCACGCTGCATATTTCGCCAGAGTCCGATCTTGATGCGTACGCGCTTGGCCAGTGGTCGCGCGTGAACCTCGCGGACTGGTTCAACGTCGCCCAGCCCTCCGTGAAGATCATAGTGGATCTTTCCGGCTATCCCGGTGCCCTCGCGCCGCTCACGATTCCGCAGCCGCAAGCTGGTCGCAGGACGCAACCGTGAGCAAGGGAGCCATCCGTCTTCCCGCGAGCGCGATCGAAAACGGCCGCATTGGCACGGCGCAGGTCCATGACGTAGGGCTCGTCGATCGCGCCACTGCTTTCAGCGTGACCGCCGAGTATGTCGCCCGCACGGACGCGATGCGCGCGGTGGAAATGGAAAGCGTTCGCTCTCTCGTCGCTCCGTCGCCGGTCGAGCGTATGCAGCAGCTCGGCCGGCTGCCCACGGGCCGCATGAACAAGACGGAAGCCGCGTACGCCGAGGTGCTGGCGGCGCGCTTGCACGTCGGCGAGATCCTCTGGTTCCGCTTCGAAGGGCACAAGCTCCGGCTCGCCGACAAAACGTTCTATACCCCCGACTTCACGGTGATCAATGCCGCTGGCCAGACCGAATACCACGAGGTGAAAGGCCGCTGGACGGACAAGGCGCGCGCGAAGACGAAGATCGCGGCCGAGCAATACCCGTATCGATTCATTGCAATTCAGCGTGACGGCCGCCACGGCTGGCGCGTGGAAGACCTCACCGGCCGCAGCTGGTGACAACCTCAACCAGGAGCATGAAATGACGAAGGTACGAGCGAAGTTCAAGGTGACGCAGCTGAGCCAGCGCGAGCACTGGGACAAGCAGAAGGGTTCGATTCACGATATTCAGCTGCAGCCGGTGACGTCCGGTTCGGACGAGAACGAGCGTTTCTACGCTGCGACGCCGGGCGGCCAGATCTCGCTGAGCACCGTGAACGACGATGCGGCACGCCAGTTCCGGCTCGGTGCCGAGGTGTATGTCGACTTCTCGCCGGCCGACGCCGACGAAGTCACGGGCAACTGACCGGGGGCTGCGCGCATGCGACTCTACCTCGCCGGCCCGATGACGGGCTATCCGGAACTGAATTTCCCGGTCTTCCGCGCCGAGGCGAAGCGTCTGCGCGCGCTCGGCTTCGTTGTGGTCAATCCTGCCGAGATCAACGCGGACATGGCGATGCCCTGGCGCGAGTGCATGAAGGCCGACATCCGCGAGCTGGTGACGTGCGACGGAATCGCGATGCTGGCCGGCTGGGAACAGTCGAAGGGCGCGCGCCTCGAGCACCACATCGCGCTCACGCTGTCGTTGCCGATCTTCATGGCGGCCGAGCTCGTCGAGTTCATGGAGCGCCGGCAGCAATGCGCCTGACGTTCATCATCCCGCCGGAATTCACGGTCTACGGCATGCCGCAGCGCAGCCGCACGCCGTGCGTGGTCGAGCTGGACGTCACGGAGTTGATCCGGATGCGCTCCAGCGGGCCGTGGATGCGCCACCGCGCTCGGCGGCGCGCGCGCGCGACCGCCTATCTCGCGTATGCGCGACTGCCGGGCTGGATCGAAGCACCGGATGGATGGCCGCGCCGGGATGGCGGCGCGGTTCAGCTCAGCGTCCCGTCGCACTTCAACCGGAAGGCATCGTTTCCGGTCTTCCCGGACGGCGTCGACCACCTGAGGCTGACGAGCGAGGGCTGGGCATGCTGAAGCGCTCGAAGCCGCTCGAACGCAAGTCGCCGATGGCCCGCACGGGCTTCGCCAAGAAATCGAAATCACCGTTCAGCTCGCTCGCGCCGGCATCGACGCTGAAGCACCGCGCAGCAATCAAGCGCCGCATCCGGAAGCCGACCGTCGAAGAAGGCGCGAAATACCTCGCCGCGTGCGCCGGCCAACCTTGCTACCTCAATGTGATGTGCCCATGGACTGACTGGGCCGACCCGACTGTCGTCCCTGCGCATTCGAACCAGGGAAAGCACGGGAAGGGATTGGGGCTGAAAGCGAAAAACGAATTCACGCTTCCGGCATGCCTCGCGTGCCACACATGGCTCGACCAGGGCGGCGCGCCCCGGGAGCGGAAGGTGGCCGCCTTCGACGCAGGCTATGCGCGCTGGAAGCTGGTTCGAGATCGCCGCATGGGCATTTCTGAAGGACAGGAGAACCACGATGAGTAAGCGGCCGCCGCGTGATTGCGATTGGTCCCATACGGAGAAGATGCGTCTGCGCTACTGGTGGAAGAAGCCCGACCCAATCAAGACGTGGGTGGACCGATTCCCTGGTCGAACTCAGGGTGCCATCGAGGCGAAGGCGCACGATATGGGCCTTCCCAATCGGCACGAAACAGCCCGGCCGCAGTTCGCGGAGAACACGACGGGCGCGCGGATTCGCGACGCCATCATTGCGGCACCATCGACACGCGCGCAGATCGAGGCTCTGAAAATCGCCTCACCATCGACGATCGCGCGCTTCATTCGCACCCACCGGGCCTTCATGCATATCCATGACTACGCGGAGCGGTCTGGAACCGACGGTTATGCGGCCGAGATCTGGGCATGGGGTGCCGGTGTGGATGCGCCGCGACCGAAAACCGTCTCGAGCACGGAGGCCTCACGTCGCTACTACCGGAAGAAATCGAAGAGCGTTCGATATCGCCGTGCACAGGCGGCGCGTCAGCGCGAGCGCTACCACCAGAAGAAAGGGAACCTCCTGCGTGGCGCGAAGCCGATGCGCGACGAAGCCGCGATCGCCTTGTTCGGCGAAACCGGCACCGCGGTGGCGTACGAATGAGCGAACTGCGGCGCTGGGAATATGGCGACCCTCTGAAGGTGCTCGAACGACGTGAAGGCTCTCGATGCACCGGCTGCGCTCATGCAGTTGAACGGATAGACCCATTCGGCGGCGTGCGGATGGTCTGCAGGAAAGGCAGGAAGTATGGAAAACGCTGCGTGAGATACGACGACAGGATGAATATGACGCCCGATCAGAGCCAACAAATCGAAGAACTCTTGCTGACTTGGTATCAATGGCAGATTCGGCAATCGCACGCCGAGAAGCTGTCGCACTTCTATCGCCCGGAAGACCGAACCTGCCGCGGCTATGTCACGCCAACGACCGACGAGGAAGACGATGAAGCCACGGATCAATGGCTCGACGACGCGAAGTCGGAGCAGGTTCAACTCTGCGTCGACGTCCTTCCGGCCGACCAGCGTGCGGCGATCTCGACAAGCATGCGCAACAAAGAATGCGGGCATCAGGTCTGGAGCAGCAATCGCGCTGGCGATCAGCATGCTACATATCAGGCCGCGAAGGAACGGCTGCTGCCCATGCTCATCGCGCGTCGCCTCATAAAGGTCGCTTCGTCCGCTTGAAGGGAGGTCCTTTGAGCTATCAGCTGTTCAAGGTTGGTAAGGTTTGGCATTACCGGTTTCAAATCAATGGCGCCCGGGTGCAGCGGAGTACCCGGGAAGTCGTCAAACACAGGGCCGACACTGTCGCCAATAAGGCGTACAACCGCGCGAAGCTTTGGTCGAGGGGTGACGAGGACGTGCCAACGTTGCGCGAACTCGTGGTGCTATGGCTCGAGGTGCATAGGCCGACCGTGAGCGCTTCGCACGCAAAGATCGTCGAGACGTTCGGGCGACTTCACCTCTTCGACTTGGCTGACGTCGAGCTTTGTGATCTGACCACGGAGCTTGTGGAACAGGCTCGCCTTGACTATCTGAAAACGCACGCGCCGGCGAGCGCCAACCAGTGGCTAAACGTGCTGAAGTTGCTATGCAGATGGGCGATGCGGCGCAAGATGATCCCGGCGCTGCCATGGTCTGTGAGGCTGTTGAAGGTCCAGAAGCGGCCGCGCGAAATCCTTCCCGTTCCCCACGCAACAAAATGGCTTGCCGCCGTCGACGAATATAGCGGCATGCGCGGGCCGGTCTCGATTGCTGTGCGTCTGATGCTTGGCATCGGGCTTCGCGAGATCGAGACAATCACGGCACGCTGGGAATGGATGGATTGGGAGCGCCATACATACACGCCGGGCATTACAAAGGGGCGCGAGGCCGACCCGGTGCCCGTACCGGACTGGCTGTATAGCTATCTGGCCGCCGTCCGCAAGTCCTCTGGGTTGATTGTCTGCCGAGCGGACGGGGAGGCATGTCGATCAGGCTTCACGCGGAAAGCCATGCTCGCAGCGAACGCAGAATGCGGTGTAGGGCACATCACTGCCCACCGGCTGCGTGGCACGTTCGCCACGCTGCTGAGCGAGCAAGGAGCACCGGTTCACATGATCAAGCGCGCGTTGCGGCATAAGAGCGTCAATACGACGATGGCCTACCTCGAAGTGAACATGGAGCTTGTCGAGCGCGCGCAGCGGCGCATCGCTCAGGACGCCGGTCTTGAGGCAATGGAAAACCCAGAAGTAAGTGGCGAAAAAGTGGCGAACAATGCGCCTCAATCCCGCGCCGAATATAGCGAGCAAGATTAAAAAGGCTCATCGTGTGATCGCCTCGCGCGCGCCCACGCGTAAATAATGCTTGCATCCCTTCTTTTTTTTCGACAGAATTTGTCCCGGGTCAGTGCGCCCACTGAAAGCCCGCGAGCCGAGAGACCGCGGGCTTTTTGCATTTCTTCGTCTTGAACGAAGCGGCAGACTGCCGGCATGGCTGGCCGAGCGCGGCCGAGCGGCGAACAGGTTGGCCGCTTCGTTCAGGGTGATCGTGTCTCCTCCATGTCGATGATGTCGGCATTTCGCCCGGTGCGCCGGGCCTTTCTCATTTGTGGTGCTCGAATGGCGCGTTCCCCGAAGAAGGCCGAAGCAAATGCGCCGGGCATCAGCATCGACGGCCTGTTGGCCGAAATCGCGTTTGTGCGCTCATCGATCTGGCAGAACGGCACGCGTAAGGTCGCCGCGATCATCGCGGATGCGACCATCGACGCGGCTTTGCTTCCGGAAGGTTCGATCGCGCTCGTGACAGTGACGGCGTTCCCGCCGGGCTCTCCCTCGAGGATGGTGATTGATGTCCCGCTTTACGCAGCCGATCCCGGTGCGGACGTGTTGCCGGCTGCATGGCTGAAATGAGGCGCGTGCAATGTTCGACATCAGTGTCGGCGACGACATCGCGAGACTGAGGAGGTCGCTGACGGCGCTTGAGCGGGACCAGCTTCCATTCGCCACCGCCATCGCATTGACTGCGGTAGCGAAAAAGGCCCAAGCGGCCGAGAAAGACGCGATGCCTGAGGTCTTCGACCGGCCGACGCCTTTCACCGTCAATTCGGTTGCTGTGAAGGGGGCGCGCAAAAGCGACCTAGAGGCGCGGGTGTTTGTGAAGGACATCGCGGCTGCTTACCTGGCGCCGTATGAGTTTGGTGGCGATCACAAGCTGCTTGGATCGGGGAAGACGTGGCTCAACCCGAAGGACAAGTCACTTCTCAATCAGTACGGCAACTTCAGTAAGACTGCGCTCAAGCGATTGCAGGCTCGGCCCGATGTATTCATCGGGAGCATCAAGACGTCGTCCGGCGAAACAATTGGCGGGGTCTGGCAGAGACCACCGTCGGTGCGGGTCACGAAGGTCCGAGGGAGGCGTGGCGCGGTTGTGCGCACAGCTGACCCTCGCGGGCATCTCAAGCTACTTATTCGATTCGGCGACGCCCGTCCGGTGCGCCAGCACCTCGAATTTGGCGAGCGGGCCTTCGAGATCGTCGATGAAACGTTCGAAAGCGAGTTCGACTTGGCCATGCGACAGGCCATCGCGACCGCGAAACTCTGAAATGTTGCGGAAATGATACGTTTTGGCATCGTTTGTTGCGTTCTCGCAACGGAGGGAGGGCGCCCTGCCGGCCGGCGGGTCCTTCCGCCCCCCTTCTGACGCCGCGGGCACTGCGCACCGCGAATTTTCCCCAGCGATGAAGTTCGAAAGGGGTTCGCACCTATGCCCCAGGGCATTTCAATTCGCGAGTTCGCGCGTCGCGAAGGCGTGTCAGACACGCTGGTCCGGAAAGCGCTGAAACTCAATAGGCTCAAGGCCTTCGACGACAAATCGATCGATTCGGCGCTCGTCGGAACAGCGTGGCGCGAAGGCAATGTCGCAGGTGCGAACAGTGCGAACCAAAGTGCGAACCCCGGTTCGCAGGGTTCGCACTCGGTTCGCAGTTCGCGGCGGGTGCGAACCGATGAGAGTTTCGAGGTTCGGGACGGCGAATCGGCGGCCGATGCGGCCAATCGAATTCTCGATTCCGGCGTCGAGATGCTGGGCTACGCGGACGCGCTTGCGAAGAAGGAAAACTACCTTGCGCTGCTGCGGCAGCTCGAGTTCGAACAGAAGTCCGGTTCACTCGTTGACCTGGAGACCGCAACTGCAATCCTCTTCGAGGAGTTCCGGGCGCAGCGCGATGCGTGGCTTAACTGGCCGACCAGAGTAGGTCCGCTGTTGGCAGCCGATCTGGGCGTCGAGGCCGACCGAGTTGTCGAGGCTCTAACCGCGCATGTCCACAAGCAAATCGCCCAGCTCGGCGAGCCCGAAGCCAATTTCTCCGAGCGAGAAGGCTAACCGGCTTCGCTCGGCTGTCCGCCGCGCGTGGACGCCGCCGCCACGGATCAGCGTGCCGGAGTGGGCGGACCGCTACCGAAAGCTCGCGAAAGAGGCGGGCAGTACGTCGGGGAACTGGGAGACGTCGACCGTCGAGGTTGCGCGCGGCCCGATGCTTGCCGTCACCGAGCCTGGCGTGCACGTCGTCACGACGATGGTGAGCACGCAGCTGCTGAAGACGGCGCTGCTCGAGAACGTTTTTGGGTACTTCGCCCATCTCGATCCGTGCCCGATCCTGCTGCTGCAGCCGAAAGAGGATGCGGCAGAGCAGTTCAGCAAGGAACGGATCAGCCCGCTGATCCGCGTGACGCCCGCGCTGCGCGAGATCGTCGGCACGAGTAAGACGCGAAATTCTGACGAAACGTTGTTGTTCAAGGCGTTCCCCGGCGGCTTTCTGGCGTTGGCGGGTGCCGGCAGCCCCGACAACCTCGCGCGCCGTCCGGTGCGTGTCATCCTCGCCGACGAGGTCGACAAGTATCCGGTGACGCGCGAAGGTGAGCCGATTGCGCTGGCCGAAGAGCGGACGGCGACATTCGGTGTGAACTGGCTTTCGATCCGCGCTTGCTCTCCGACGGTCGAGGACGAGAGCCGAATCGAAGGCAGCTATAAGGAATCCGACCAGCGTCGCGCGTCGATCGCTTGCCCGCATTGCGGGCATCGCATGTTCCCGGATTTCTTCAAGCACGTCGATTGGGATAAGCGTCGCGACGACAGTGGCAAAGTTGTCGAGCACTTCCCGAAGACCGCACGTATCTCTTGCGAATCGTGCGGTCAGGTCTGGTCCGAAGGTGACCGACTGCGCGCGCTGCAGACTGCGCGCTGGCATCAGACGCGACCGTTCGAATGCTGCGGCTCAAGACATTCTCCGCTTGATGACTACGAGCGCGCATGGCGGGGCCCGGAAGACTCGCGCGAGGCGACGACCGAGGCCGCGATAGGAGCCGTCTGGGACTGGTGGGAGAGCGACCGCCACGCGGTATATCGTGCCAAGTGCCCGGAGTGCGGCGAATGGAAGGTCGACAACGAGCATGCCGGCTTTCAAGCGAGCAAGCTTTATAGCCCCTGGCAGAAGGACAAGCCGTCCGACATCGCCAAGAAGTGGCTTGACGCGGCTGGCGATGAAGAGAAGAAGCAGACCTGGTGGAACACGCAGGCCGGTCTGCCTTATCGACCGAACTCCGGAAAGGCGCTGAGCCTCGAGGCGCTCGTTGCGCGCGGCGAGAAGTGGGCGGCGCAGGTTCCCGATGGCGTCGCCGTCGTTACCGTCGGCGTCGACGTTCAGGATTATCGCTTCGAGATTGAGGTCGTCGGCTGGGGCCGCAACGAGGAAAGCTGGTCGATCGACTACGAGGTCATCGAGGGCGACATGGAAACGCCGGAGCCGTGGGAGCGGCTCGATGCGTTCCTCGACCAGATCTGGCGCCGTGCGGACGGCCGGCCGTTTGAGGCAATGGCGGTTTGCATCGACTCGGGCGGCCACCATACGCAAAAGGTCTACGACTTTTCGAAGGCGCGCCTCGGTCGGAAGGTGTGGGCGATCAAGGGCGAGTCGGCAGTCAGCGGGAAGCGCAATCCGGTGTGGCCGGTGAAAAAGCCGTCGCGCCGCACAAAAGCCTCGTTCCGACCAGTGATCATCGGCGTCAACACGGCAAAAGACACCATTCGCAACCGGCTTCACGTCATCGAGACGGGGCCGGGATACATGCACTTCCCGAGCGATCGGGACATCGGCTATTTCGAGCAGCTGACGTCGGAGAGATCCGTCGTGAAGGTTTCTGGCGGCCAGAAATATCGAGTGTGGGAATTGCCGTCTGGTCGCGCGAATGAGGCGTTGGACTGCCGTGTCTACGCGTACGCCGCACTCTGCGGGCTGACTCATCTCGGACTCAAGCTTAACAAGCGCGCGGACCTGGTTGCTATGCCGCTTGAATATGACGCCACGCAGCAGTCATGGGTGCCTGTGCCTGCATCAGCGCCGGCGCATGGGCCGGCGTCGGTCGCACCGCCTGCCGCGCAAGCAACGCCGGCGGGGCAGAACAAGCCCGTCAGTAAAAAGTTGACGAACCGCCTCGCATAGGAAAGCAATGGCTATCACGGATGGAATGAGCACTGCGGACATGCAGTCGAGGTTGGCCGCGCTGCAGGCGGCTCTCTTCGACCTGTCCGCAGGGCAGAAGATCGTGACGGCCACCTATAACCAGGGCGACGGCACGAAGTCGGTCACGTACCAAACGACCGACATGATGAAGATTCAACGCAGCATCCTGATGCTCCAGAAGGCACTCGGAATCACCTGTCATTATCCACGCGCACGCAGGGTCTTGTTTTAATGCCATCCCTTATCGTCGACTCTTCGGGTAAGCCCTTTGGGGATTTGCCTGCCGGCGGTCGTGCGCGCGCGGATTCCGCTCCTTCGCCTGGCGTGATGCTTCCGCCGTATTCGAGCCTATATCCGTACGAGGCCTCGAACGTCCAGACGACGGAAATGGGCAATTGGCTGCCCTATATCCGTTCGCCGGATTCCGAGATCAATCAGTTCCGCGATCGCATGGTCGCACGCTCGCGCGATCTCTCTCGGAATGATGGTTGGGCGAACGGTGGCATTACCCGAATTCTGGACAATACCGTCGGCGCGCATCTGCGCTTGTCCGCGAATCCGGATTGGCGCGCGCTAGCGCGCTTCAGCAAGAAGTTCGACGCGACTTGGGCCAACGAGATGCGCCAGGCGATCGAATCGCTCTGGCGAGGCTACTCGGAGGATATTGGTCGTTACAACGACTTGTCGCGGCAGCTGACCGTTTCGCAGCAGATGCGGCTCGCGCTGCGCCACAAGCTGATCGACGGCGAGGCGCTCTTCGTGTCGTATTGGAAGCCCGAGCGCGTCGGTCGCGGAGGCGCCCAATTTGCGACAGCATTTCAGGTGGTCGACCCCGACCGTCTATCGAATCCATACCTCGCGGTCGACACCAAGTACATGCGCGGCGGCGTCGAGATCGACGACGATGGCGTGCCGCTCGCATATCACATCCGGAAAGCGCAGCCGTACGACACGTACAACGCCACCGAATCTATGGAGTGGGAGCGCGTCGAGCGTGAAGACGAGGATGGGTGGCGTCGCGTCATCCACGATTACGAGCGCGATCGTGCCGGGCAGCACCGCGGCATCGGCATCTTCACGCCCGTGCTGTCCCACGCCAAGATGCTCGCTCGCTACTATGGCGTCGAGCTCCAAGCTGCTACGGTCGCGACGATCTTCGGGACGTATGTGACGAGCCCGTATGACCCGGCAATGATCGAGGCCGCGATGGATGCGGACGCCGGTGAGCAGGAAATGGGCTTCTATCAGGAGCTCCGCGCCGACTGGTCGAAAGAACGGCCGGCGATGCTCAATGGTGTGCGCATTCCGACGCTGGCGCCTGGCGAAAAGATCGAACAGGTTGCTGCGGCGCATCCGCACAGCGGCTTCCAGGAGTTCGCGCACGAAATGCTGCGGTCGATCGCGGCGGCGCTGGGTGTATCGGCCGAGCAGATCACGCAGGACTGGAGCAAGACCAACTACTCGAGCGCGCGCGCAGCGCTTCTCGAAAGTTGGAAGACGCTCAGTCGTCGCAGTGCCGAGTTCAAGATGGGCTCGGCTACCCCCGTATATGCGACGTGGCTTCAAGAAGCCATTGAGCGCGGTGATCTCGACGATGTTCTGCCGAACGATGCACCGGATTTCATCGAAGCGCCGACTGCATATTCCCGATGCGACTGGCTCGGCGTCGCGCGTGGCTGGGTCGATCCCGTCAAGGAAAAGCAGGGCGCCGTGCTCGGCATGGATGCTGGTTTGTCCACGCTCAAGCGCGAATGCGCCGAACAAGGGCTTGACTGGGAAGAAGTGCTGGCGCAGCGCGCGATCGAACTGGATGCGTTCAAGCGGGCCGGCATGAAGCCGCCGAGCTGGGCTGGAGTAGAGTCGGCGGCCAAGGCCGCGTCCCCTGAAGAAGAACCGCAACCTCAATGAACAATCTCCCGTTTCTCGCACAGCGGCTTTTCAATGCCCCGCTCGCTATCACGCCTGCGAAAGCGGAGATGGTGATGGCAGCGCTCGCCGATCGCTTCGGGATCACGAAGCTTTTCCGCGCGAGCGGCGAATCGCTCGCGATGAGCGAATTCGGATTTGATGAGGATGACAGCGAGCCCGACTATCGCTACTACGATGTCGTGGGTGGCGTCGCAATCATCCCGATCACTGGCACGCTTGTCCAGAAATCGGGTTATATGCGGCCGACGTGCGGTATGACAGGCTATGACGGCATTCGCGCCAACTTGAGCACCGCGCTCGAGGATTCGGCTGTGCGCGCCATCATGCTCGACATCGACAGTGGCGGCGGCGAGGTGGCCGGCTGCTTTGATCTCGTCGATGCGATTTACAACGCGCGGGGCACGAAGCCGATCTGGGCGGTGCTCTCGGAGAGCGCGTACTCGGCGGCGTATGCGATCGCGAGCGCGGCCGACAAGATCACGGTGCCGCGCACCGGCGGGACCGGATCCGTCGGCGTGATCTGCGCGCACGTGGACTTCTCGAAGGCACTCGCCAAAGAGGGGATCACCGTCACGATGATCCATTACGGCGATCGCAAGGCTGACGGGAACGAATTCAACCCGCTGTCCGAGGAAGCGCTCGGGCGCTACCAGGCGGACGTCAATGCGATGGGCGAGCTGTTCGTGAAAACAGTCGCTCGCAATCGAAAGCTGTCTGCAGCCACAGTGCGCGGCACGCAGGCTGGCACGTTTCTCGGCGCCGATGGCGTCGAGATCGGCTTCGCTGACGCCGTGATGGCGCCGGACGAAGCGTTCCGTTCCCTGCTCGCCGAGCTGGGCTGACATTTCCCAAACCCCAAAAGGTTCATTCATGAGCATTCGCACCCTTGCGGCGCGCGGGCTTTCGTTTGCCCATCTGGCCGGCCTGTCGTCCCGCGCGGCCCGCGCCGAAAACGAAGACGACGAGCGCAAGCAGCGCGATGGCGAGTCCGACGACGACTACGCCAAGCGCATGGAAGAGAAGGACAAGGAAGAAGAGGAGGCGCGCAAGGCCGAAGAGGAGCGCGAGAAGGAGGAGGCCAGAAAGGCCGAGGACGAGCGCAAAAAGGAAGAGGAGGCCAGCGCTCGCGGCGAGGACGACCAGGACAGCGACCTCGAAGCCGATGACGATGACGAGGAAATGCAGGGCAAGAGCGCCTCCGCTCGTGCCCGCAAGCGCGAGCGCGCACGTTGTGCCGCGATCTTCGCATCGCCCGCCGCGGCTCGCAATCCGGTGCTCGCGGCCACCCTGGCTTTCAAAACGCGCATGAAGCGCAGCGAGGCGATCGCGACGCTCGAGGCAACGCCGGCACCGGCCTCGGCGGCTCACGTCAATCGGGCCGCCCGCAATCCGAATCTTGGTGCCGACGGTGGCCCCAAGCCATCCCAGCAGCAGGCCTTGGCTGCGCGCTGGGACCAGAATCTCCAGGCTGCAAGCCCGTCCCGCCGTCGCTGATCTTCAACTTTTCCTCGAAAGGAACTGAAACATGGGCAACCCCACCTATACGCCGCTCCAGGAGAACTGGCACAACGGCGGATTCCTCGTCTCGTCGGCGAACGGACACCAGTCGATCGACCAGGGCGTCCTGACCGGCGGCGTCAAGGTTCTCGCCGGCACCGTGCTTGGGTTGATCACCTCGGCTCTGACGGCTGCGGCTGCCGCGATCGGCACGAATACTGGCAATGGTACGGTCAGCGCTGTCACGACGCAGGCTGCGCCGGAGACGATGATCGGCGTGTACAACGTCCTGATGACCAGCTCGACGGCATTCACCGTCACTGCTCCGGACGGTCAGACGGCTGTCGGCGCGGTCGGCGCGCCGTTCAGTGGCCTCGGCATCGGCTTCACGATCACGGCCGGCGGTACGCCGTTCGCCGCGAACGATTCGTTCGCGCTCACGACGACGAACGCTCCCGGCAATCCGAACATCGCGTCCGCCGCCGGCGGAGCAAACGTCGGCAATGGCACGATCGGCTCCCTGAGCGTTGCGGGCTATGCAGCGAAGGCTGGCGTTTATACGGTCGAATTCGACGATGCGACCCACTTCATCGTCTCGGATCCGACCGGCGCGGAAGTCGGTCACGGCACGACCGGCGTTGCATTCAAGGCCGGCGGACTCTCGTTCACGATTACGGTCGGCGGCACGGCGTTCGCACCGGCCGACAGTTTCGCGATCACCGTCGCGCCCGGCTCGGGCAAGTACAAGCCGTTCGATCCCGCCAACGTGGACGGATCGCAGGTGCCGGCCGGCATCCTCTTCGCAACGAAGGACGTTACGACCGTCGACAAGCCGTGCGCGGTCGTCGTCCGGCTGTGCGAAGTGAACGCATCGGAACTCGTCTGGCCTGCGGGCATGAGTGCCGCTGCTGTCGCTGCAGCTCAAGCGCAGCTGAAGGCGCTGGGCATCGTCCCACGCTGATAAGCAGCTAAGCCGACATACAAGCCGCCTCCGGGCGGCTTTTTCATTTCCGCAATTCCGAGGCCGCCAGCAAGGCGGCTTTTCTTTTTTCCCGAAAGGAACAAGCCATGGCTGGCGAAATCATTGACATTTTCAACGGTGACGCATTCAGCGCACTGGCCCTGACGCAGGGCGTTCAGCGCAACCCGTACCAACCGGCTGCGCTGGGGCAGTTGAATATCTTCGACGAGAATCCGATTCGCACCACCGCAGTGTCGGTGGAAGAGCGTACCGGTACGCTGAAGCTCATCGGGTTCAGCGAGCGCGGCACCGAAGGGACGCAGCGCACGACCGAACGTCGCAAGATGCGCTACTTCGACGTGCCGCGTCTGATGCACGACGACACGATCCACACGTACGAAATCCAGAACATCCGCGAGTTCCCGGAAGGCCCGACGGGTCAGATCGTGACCGTACCGATGCAACTCGAGCGCGAAGTAGCGCGCCGTCTCGCCGGCCCGACCGGCCTTCTGGCGAGCGTCGAGTACACGAAGGAATATCTGCGCTTGGCGGCGGTGCAGGGCATGGTTCTCGATCCGAAGGACGGATCGGTTCTGTATAACTGGTTCGACGAATTCCAGATCGCCCAGGCGCAAGAGGTCGGCTTCAACCTGGCCGCCGGCACGGCGAATAGCCTGCGCCCGATCATCAACGGGATCAAGCGCGCGATGGCACGAAAGGCTCAGGGTGCCTTCACGAACCAGACGCGGATCATGGCGCTCTGCGGTGACGTGTTCTACGACCAGTTCGCGAACCACCCGGACGTGATCCGCACGTTCCTGAACTGGGAAGGCGCGCGTGACATCCGCGACGACGCCTTCGGCGACGCGTTCGCATCATTCGAATTCGACGGTATCACCTGGGTGAACTACCGCGGTTCGGACGACAACGTGACCGTCAAGATCCCGGACGACAAGGTCAAGTTCTTCCCGGTGAATGCCCCGGGCATCTTCCAGGAGGTTCTGGCTCCGGGCGAGTCGGCCGAATTCATCAACCAGCCTGGCGCGCCGGTCTACGTCCTGCCGATCATCGATCGGGACCGCCGCATGTGGTGGAAGATGGAGGTCTACTCCTACCCGCTGTACCTCTGCACGCGTCCGGAAGTGCTCCAAAGCGGTCGCGCGGAGGCCTGATGCCTATCAACTGGGACGCCTTAGTGATTGGTCCTCTGCAGGGAGTTTTCGGCGAACAGGTGACATACCTTCCTGCGACCGGCGGCTCATTCGAGATTCGCGGCGTATACGACAAAGCGTATTTCGCCGTCAATGTCGAAACGGGGTCGATGGTCTCAACATCGCAACCGACGCTAGGCATCCAGTTGTCGCAGTTTCCGGCGACTGTACAACCGCGGCAAGGCGATCAGTTGATCGTCAAAAGTACTGGCGAGCAATGGGTAGTGCGCGAAGTTCATCCTGACGGCCGGGGAGGCGCGCGCCTGATGCTAAACGTCACGGGGCAACGCGATGTCTGATCCGACCGCTAGAGCTGAATTTCGCGCTGTCCTGCTGTCGGTTCTCGCGACGATCCAAGGCATCAATCTCTTTTCCCCGGGCGACTGGAACGTTACCTCGGACAGGCTTCCTGCCGTCAAGGTGCGTTACGGAACCGAAGAGAAGCGATCGAAGGGGGAGAACGGACAGACTTCGTTCGATACCACGAGCGTCTTCGAGATCCTCGTAGAGGCTTCGGGAGACTCGGGCCCCGAGGTGCTTCTGGCTCTGGAGGGGCTCCAAGCCGATATTGAGGCAGCGATCTTCAAGAGCGTGCCGCTTCGGGCGCTCGCGCAGGACTTCCCGTTCGTCAAGACGAAAACCGAAATGACTGCGGAAGGCAGTCAGCATGTCGGCGGATTGTTGATTGCTCTGGGTGTGCAGATGTACGAAACGTTCTATCCGGACGTCACGGCAGTGCTCGCGGAGATCGATCTGACTGCGGACATGGTCAATGTCGCAGATCCAACCGGCACGTATCCGAATCCGCCATTCCCAGATGCTGTGAAGCCTGCGCCTCGGACGGAAGGTCCTGACGGGCGTGCCGAAGGCTTCGTCAAAGCCACATTTTCTCAATAGGAGTGACGAATGATCGTCAAACCTGCACCGGGCCTCAAAGTGCGGCATCCGGTGACGAAGCAATTCCTGCCGCCCGAAGGCATTGAGGTTCCGGATGGCGATATTTTCTGGACGCGTGCGGCCAACGACGGCGACGTCGTGATCGAACAAGTTGACGGGGCGTCCGTGGGCGGAGGTGACGAACAATGACTATCCCTTTCAAGCAGATTCCGCAGAACGGCCGCACGCCGCTTTTCTTCGCCGAGATTGACAACTCGCGTGCAAACACCGCTGTGACGAACCAGCGTGCGCTCCTGATCGGTCCGATGACCACCGGTGCAGCGACTGCGAACGTTCCGCTGCTTTCCGCGGGGACCGGCGACGCAAATGCGCAGTTCGGTGCGAATTCGGTTCTCGCGCTGATGACGGCCACGTATCGCCAGAACGATCAGTTTGGCGAAGTCTGGTGCCTGCCGCTGGCGGATGCTGCGGGCGCCGTCGCTGCGGCTGGCTCGATCGCATTCACATCTGCTCCTACGGCGAACGGGACGATCGCTCTCTACGTTGCCGACCAGCTTGTCTCAGTCGCGGTGACGCAGGGCATGACGACGGCCCAGATCGCGACGGCTGTGGCTGCTGCAATCAACGCCATTCCGACGATGCCGGCGACTGCGGTCGCGTCGACAAACTCGGTGAACCTCACGGCAGCCAACAAAGGGCTTGTCGGGAACGACATCGACGTCCGGTTCAACAAGCAAGGTGCGACCGGTGGTGAAGTGTTGCCGGTCGGTCTCGCGGCAACGATCACGCCGATGTCGGGTGGCACGACGAACCCGGCGTTGACGACGGCGCTCGGAAACCTGCTCGACATGCCGTTCGACTTCATCGCGTGTGCATTCACTGACACGACGTCGATGGATGCGCTGAAATCGTTCCTCAACGATTCGACCGGGCGGTGGAGCTGGCAGCAGCAGGTGTTCGGGCATGCGTTCTACGCGTACCGTGCGACGTGGGCGAACCTCACAACCTTCGGCACTGCGCGGAACAACCAGCACGAGACCGTGATGGGGTTCAACGATTCCCCAACGCCTGCATGGCAGTGGGCGTCGGCGCTCGCTGCAGTCACGGCGGTGAGCGTGCGTGCGGATCCGGGCATTCCGATGCAGACGGTGGCGCTGAATGGGATTTCGGCGCCGCCGCTTCAATCGCGCTTCAACCTGAACCAGCGCAACACGCTGCTATACGACGGCATCTCGACCTTCACGGTAGCCGACGACGGCACGGTGGCGATCGAGAACCTGATCACTACCTACCAGACGAACGCATTTGGCCAGCCGGACAACAGCTACCTCGAGATCGAGACGCTGTTCCTGCTGGCATATGTGTTGCGGCGCTTGCGGACGCTTGTGGCGTCGAAATACGCGCGCGTGAAGCTGGCGGCCGATGGGACGCGATTCGCGCCTGGATCGGGGATTGTGACGCCGAAGATCATCAAGGCCGACCAGATCGCGGAATACCGCGCGATGGAGTACGAGGGGTACGTCCAGGGCAGTGACATTTTCGCGCAATCGATCATCGTCGAGCAGAACGCCTCGAATCCGAACCGCGTCGACGTGCTCTGGCCTGGCACGTTGATCAACCAGCTTCGAATCTTCGCGCTCCTGGCGCAGTTCCGGCTTTCGACCAGTCAGTCCTGATCGGATCGTCAACACACAGCGCCGCCCTGATGGGGCGGCGTTTCCATTTGTGGGGAGCCTTCAATGGCAAACAACACGGGCCTCATTGCCGGTACCGCGTATTTGACCGCCGACGGAGTGAACTATCAGCTCGAGGGTGAGCTGAAGTACGACGTCGGCTCCGTGACGCGAGAATCCAAGTCCGGGCAGGACACTGTCCACGGCTTCAGCGAAATGCCGAAGGCGCCGTACATCAGCGCGTCGATTCGCGATTCGGGAGGCCTGAGCCTCGCAGCATTCAATGCGATGCGAAGCGTCACGTTGGTCCTGGAGCTCGCGAACGGGAAAACCGTCATCGGCCGGAACATGTGGACCGTGGAAGCGCAGGAAGTCGACACGACGGAAGCGAAATTTACGTGCCGCTGGGAAGGCCTACAAGGCGCGATCACGGAGCAGTAACCGATGAGCGATACGAAAACCATCGTCCTGCGCAAGCCGATTCCTTGCGGAAAAGGTGATGACACGAAGGTCGTGACCGAAATCACGCTTCGCGAACCTCTCGCCGGCGAGTACGAGACCGCTGAGCGGTCGGCAGGCGTATACGGCACGTCGATCGCGTTGATCGCGATGCTGAGCGGTGTTCCCGTTGATGTCGTCGACCAGATGTATGGCAGCCAGATCGACGAGGCCGAAGATTTCATTGCTTCGTTCGGACATGAGGCCGCACGCAATCCCGAGCGTAGTCCGGACGAGATCATCATTCAGTTGACGAAGCCGGTTCAGCTGACCAGGGAAGACAGCGCGTTGAATCTGGCCTCGCTGTCACTCTGCGAGCCGACGAACCAGCAGAAGCGGAAAGCCGAGTCTGCCGGCGGCCCATTCGCCCGCATGGTGGCACTGATCAGCCTGATCGGGAAGGTTCCGAAAAGCTCGGTGCGTGCAATGTGTGCGCGTGACTTCCTCGAGGCGGTCGCCTACTTCAGCGGTTTTCAGGTTCGGCGGTCACCGGACTCGGACGACTGATCGCCGATTGCGTCTCGATTCCGGAGTGGTGGGACGACCGCCTTACAGAACTGACACATATGATGCGGTTCGATCCGGATGCGGTCGAGAACATGACTGAAACCGAGACCCTGCGCTGGATAGAAAGAGCGCGACGCCTCGGCAAGCGAATTGGGGTGAGTGGATGAACATTGGGGGCGCCGCTGGTGCAGTGCTGAGCACGGTATCGGGCATTTCCAATCTGGCGTCTTCCCTTGCGGGGCGTCTGGGTGGATCTGCTCAGTCCTATTTCGAACAGCTTCGGCCGGCGTCATATCGTGGCGTTCCGTTCGTATCGCTGGGAAGCGAATCGTCGTTTGGGCGCCGTAATCAGACGCACGAGTATCCGCAACGCGACACGCCATGGATTGAAGACCTCGGCCGCGGCGCGCGTCGGATCCGCATGTATGGATTCGTGATCGGTGATGACGTCATCGCACAGCGCGACGTAATGATCGCTGCGGTCGAGACTATCGGCGATGGTGAGCTGGTGCATCCGACGCTCGGTCGCCTGACCGTGAACATTGGCGGGTTCCGGAGCATAGAGCGCTGGGAAGCTGGGCGCTACTTCGAGTTTCATTTCGAGTTCGTCGAGAGCGGCCAGCGCACATATCCGACAGCTCAGACCGCTACGCTCGAGTCGGTGTTGAATGCCGTGACCGGGCTTAACGTTTCGGCGGCGATCGATTTTGCGAAGACGGCATTGAATGCGATTTCCTATGGAGCCGCAGTGCTTGGCTCCGTCGTGGACACGGCCTTAGGCTGGTACAACTTTGCGACCGGTATCGTCGGAGACGCGCGAAATCTGTTTCAGCTTCTTTTCAGCCTTCCGGGTCAATTTGGTCGCTTCTTCGGAAGCGCGACCGTCCCGACGTTTAGCAAAAGCCCTAGTGCGCCCGTTCAATCAGGGCAGACGGTGCAGTCACTGATTAACAGTGCGACAAGTGCCAGGGCGAATGTGAGCTCGGCTGCTGCAGTGCTGGACTCTGCGGCGCGTAACTTCAGTGCCTCAACGATTGATGGCTTCACCGCGGCTGTTCAAGGGGTAACGACCGCTGTTTTGGCGGCGACGAGTGATCCGAGTGATTCGATCCGGCTTCTATCAGCGCTCTCGACGTTTACTCCATCGGCCGTAACGACGAATTCAGTCATTGGATCGGCAATGGGGAGCATGCAGACGGCGTGCAGCTCCCTGTTCCGTCGTGCATCGATCGGCGCTGTTGCCCAGGCATCTGCCTCCTATCAGCCGACGTCGAGTGACGATGCGGCGCGCGTGCGCGATTTCGTTACGGGAATGATTGATGCAGAGATGACGATCGCTGGCGACAACGGGGAAGACGAGACCTATGACGCGCTGTCGACGTTGCGTGGCGCGGTCGTTGCCGACCTGAACAAGCGTGGCGCCGGCCTGGCATCCATCGAAGCGTTTGAATTTCCGGAGCCGATGCCTTCATTGGCTCTTGCTGCGCGGATCTACCGTGATCCGACGCGAGCAGATGAACTCGTTGCGCAGGCGAATCCAGTGCATCCGGCATTCATGCCGACGTCCTTCAAGGCCCTTTCGAACTGATTTTCGAGCGGCTCTATGGCAAGCAGAATTTCGATCGCGATAACCGCGAAGAATCAGGCGTCTGGCCCGATCGCTCAGGTTCAGAACAGCCTGGCGAAGCTCCAGACCCAGGCGAGGAAGGGTGGTCTGAGCAACCTCGGGCGAACGATCTCGCTCGGATTGTCATCGAACAGCGGAGCGATCTCCGAGATCGCAAGCTTCGTCGGCAAGGCCGGGATCATCGGTGGCGTCACGGCGCTGACGATGAAGATTGCGCAACTGGAGTCGCAATGGGCGTCTTCGGTGCGCTCGATGAACAACCTCGGCATTCGAACCGGCTTGCCGACGACGACGGCATATGGCGTGCAGTATGCAGGGCGCTTGGCCGGTCTCTCGCCCGAGCAGGCGAACGGGGGCATCGAGCAGGTCCGACAAACCTACAGCGATGCGCTGAACAATCGGAACCCGGAGGCGCTGAAGCGCTTCCAGGCGGCAGGTATCTCGACCAATCCGGCTCGACTGGATTCGATCGAGACCGTGCTGGAAAAGCTCGCGGCATATTCCGAGTCGCTCCGGAAGCAAGGGAAGTACGGCGGAGCGCAGAACTTCCTAAACGCGGCAGGAGCAGGATCGCTGATCGACTTTCTGAATCGCGGGCCGGCGCAAGTGGCTGCTGATCTGCAGGCAGCTAAGGCGTACATTCCGAACGAGCAGGATATTCAGCGTGCACGGGAGTATGCAGATGCCTCGGCAAAGCTGGGCATCACATACGACCGGTTGAAGACGACCATATTGAGCGGGTTGGAGCCGGCACTGAATTCCCTGTTGAACGGGATTCAATTCTTCTTCGATGCGTCGGCCGGCCGCGGTCGACCGCAATCGCAGCCGAACGGCTCTGATAGCACCGAGCAGCGGCTCTGGGACGGATTCGAACGCTTCGGGAACGCACTTCGGGGGAACGGACGCTACACGATGGCCCAACTCAATGAGAAGACCATCGTAGGGAATGGCGCTCGACTCGAGGATGCGCGGTCGATGGTCGAGTGGTATGTCAACCATGGCCTCTCGCGTGAGCGTGCGATCGGGATGGCGGCGAATGCCTATCGCGAGAGCAGCTTCAACGAGCGCGCGGAAAATGAGACGGGGCATGTTGGCCTCTTCCAGTGGGACAAGGCGCGCCAGAAGATCTACGAGCAGAATTTCGGACGGCCACTCGCCCTTGCTTCTCGCGACGAGCAGCTCAACTACTCCCTCTGGGAGCTGCAGCACCACGAGTCGAACGCTGGCCGAGCGTTGGCACAGTCGTCCGATGCCGCGACCGCGGCGATGCGAATCTCAACGCTGTATGAGAGGCACGGCAATCCTGAAGAGGACGCGCGTCGAGCGGCGATCGCTCAAGGTCTTGATGCGCAGCTGGCGGAAGTGCGAGTCCCGCCATTGTATGGAAGAGCCGACGGCTCGACCGGTGTCAGCCAGAACTCTGGCGCAGATCAAAGCGAAAGTATGCAGCCGGCCGCGGCCGGTGCCGAACCAGGGAAGGTTCGGATCGAGATCGTCCACAAGAATCCGCCAGCCGGGACGAGCGCAAACGTAACGTCGACGTCGAACGTTGAAACCGATATGAAGACGGACCGTCAGCAAGCGCCCTTGGGCGATCAATACGCATATTCACCTGGTAGTTTCTGATGCCGAATGCAGACCGTATCGTCGACGCCGCGGGCCCGAAGCCTGCGGCGGATGAAGTGCGCGTCTTGCTGACGCAGGACGGTTTGATGCTGACGGGGTGGAAGGCTGTTCGCATCACGCGGTCGATCGAGGTGGCGACCTCGTTTTTCGTCCTTACGTGCTCGTCCGACGCAAACACGCTGAAGTTGGTATCGCGGGAGGGGGCGCCGATTACGATCTCGATTGGAGATGACGTCGTGTTGACGGGGTATGTCGAGACTGTCGAATCGATTTTTACCCCGCGCACGCATGACATCGTCATTTCGGGGCGCGGAAAGCTGGCCGATCTTGTCGATTGCTCGTGCCGGATCGACAAGATCAACCCGAATACGTCGCTTGTTGCGCTATGCAAGGCGATCGTCGAGCCGTATTCGGTAAGTGTGGTTGTGCCTGACAACGGCACGCAAGCGATTCTCGACCAAGTCCCGTCGCTTCCGCGTCAGCTTGTAAGCATCACCGAGACAGCGTGGGAAGTGATCGAGCGGTATGCCCGCTATTGCGGGGTCTTGATCTTCGAGAGCGCAAGGGGCGAGCTGACGATCTCGATCGCCGGGAATGAGCAGGGCGACTCGGGTGTCGCGCTCGGCGAAAACATCGAGGCGATCACGTGCACGAAGACGACGCTTGGCACGTTCAGCACCTTCAATGCGGTCCTCAGCGCATACAGCATGGGCACCGAAGACGAAGGCGTTACGAACCTGCCGGCTGTCACAGTGATCGCAAAAAGCACAACGAATCGGCTCCGGCCCACGTATTTCGTCGCGGAGCTCAGCGCGACGGATCCTCGGTTTATCGAGAAGCGCGTCAACTGGATGGCGTCGCGCTCATATGGTCGCTCTCGACGCGTACGTGTGCTGGCGGACAACTGGCGCGACGCCGATGGTGCTCCGTGGACCCCAAACATCAATTACCCGGTGTCGGCACCCGCTGTCGGGGTGCCCGATGGAACGATGCTTCTGCTTGCGGCGGTCACGTACATCCTCAACGAGAACGGAACGCATGCCGAGTTGGTATTCGGGCCGCGACAGGGTTTCCTGCCTGAGCCAGTAGCGATCGATACGCTGCCGATGGACGAATCGACGCAGACCCCTACGGAGCGGTGATGCTGGGCGATCTCAACAAGCTTGCGCGCCGCGTGTTGTTGATGTTGGCGCGAGGGACCATCGCGCTGGTCGACGACAAGAAGCCGGTGCAGATGCTGCAGGTCCGCGTAAACGGGCTTGAACTTCTTCCGGACCTCCCGCGGTTTGCCGAATATGGGTACGTATCTAACCCGCCAGCAGGATCGCAAGCGATCGTCGGGTCGAAGAATGGCGATCGCAACGATGGAATCGTGATCGCGACGTCGAACGCGAAATTTCGATTGACCGGACTGGCGACCGGCGAGGTCGCAATCCATGACGACAAGGGGCAGTCGGTCTATCTGTCTGCTGCCGGGATCGTCGTGAATGGTGGCGGAAAGCCGATCACGCTGACGAATACACCGGAGGTGTTTGCGGACACGCCATTGCTTAAGGTGAAGGGGGACGTGCTCGACAACTGCGAATCGAACACGCGGACGATGGCCGGTATGCGGGAGATTGCTAACACGCATACGCACGATGTCGTGAATGTGCAAGGCGGCGGCGATACGCGTACGTCGAATGTTCCGAATCAGCTGGAGTAAGACATGCCCGACATCACCGTTATTTGGGACGTTGACAATAGCCGCGGTGATTGGGAGTTCGTCTCGCCCGCGCTCGTCACTGGCAATGATTTACCTAGCGCAGTCCTTATCAGTCTCTTCACGGATCGCGCTGCCAATCCGGATGACGCGATTCCAGATGGGTCCGGAGATCCTCGCGGGTGGTGGGGCGATATTGGCGAGGACAAGCCAATAGGCTCCCGCCTGTGGTTGCTCGATCGCTCAAAGCAAACGCAGGAAGTGCTGAGCAATGCACGCGATTACATCCTCGAGGCCCTGCAATGGCTCGCCGACGATGGCGTGGTGGCCAGCATCGACGCGCAGACGCAGTGGGTGCGTGACACGTTTCTCGGTGCGCAGATAGTCCTATATCAACCCAATGGCTCGCAAATCTCCATGACGTACGCATGGGCCTGGAAACAGCTCTCCTGACATGCCATTCCAAAGAAAAACGCTTTCCACTTTGATGTCGGAGGTGGCGGCCGACATTTCGTCATCCCTTCAAGGTGCCGACGCGCTGCTCCGGATGGCGGTGCTGCGGGTCATCGGCAAAGTACAAGCCGGGATGTCGAACATGCACTACGGCTACTTGGACTGGATCGCCAAGATGGCGGTCCCGTTTACCGCAGAGGACGAGTATCTGGAGGGATGGGCCGCACTGAAGAAGGTATATCGGAAGGTCGCATCTCAGGCGCAACTTACGGCACAGTTCCAGGGCGCACCGGGCTCAGTTTTGAGTTCAGGGACGCCTGTCGTTCGCGGGGACGGCGTTTCATATACTGCATCGACGACTGGAACCGTCGGCACCGGCGGAACGGTTTCGGTGACGATCGTAGCTGACGTTGCCGGCTCGTCAGGCAATGCTGACATTGGCACGGCCGTATCACTCGGAGCCGCAGTAAGCGGCATTCAGACGAGCGGCACGATTACCGGCAATGTGTCTGCCGGCGACGATATTGAGTCGAACGACAGTTTGCGTGGCCGCATGCTTGAGGCCTATCAGAATACGCCGCAGGGCGGCGATTCGCGCGATTACGTGAAGTGGGCAACCGACGTTCCAGGTGTGACTCGTGCCTGGTGTGCGCCGAATGGGTTTGGTGCTGGAACGGTGGTGCTCTACACAATGTGGGACACGGCTGAGGCTGCGCATGGAGGATTCCCGCAAGGCACCAACGGCGTTTCTCAGTACGACCAAGGGCCCGGTGGCGTTCCTAGAGAAGTCGTTGCATCGGGGGATCAACTGGTCGTCGCAGATGCGATCGTTGCCGTTCAGCCGGTGACGGCTCTGGTGTATTCATGTGCGCCTATTGCGAACAGCATAACGATCACCCTTGGCGGACTTGCATCCACAACGACAGCAACCCGGCAGGCGATATTCGCGGCGATTTCGGACGTGTTCTTCCGGGATGGTGATCCTAGGGCTGGGACGGTCAATCGCGACGATATTTCAGCATCCATCCGCTCCGTGGCTGGTACGAGTGGCTTCCTGATAAACCAGATTCAGGGCGTAGTTGGTACGACAACAACGACATATCCGGGAAATATCACCAGCGGCATCGGCCAGCTTCCAGTTTTGGCAGCAGTGACGTACGTCTGAGGACCCATGCTTGCACCGAATTTCACTGCAGCCGACTTCCTGAGGGCGTTGCAAGGTTTGCTCCCGCGTGGGCGAATTTGGCCTAGAGCGGCGGACGCCGTGCAAACGCAGGTGTTGTCAGGTCTGGCGCCCAGCTATGAGCGCCAGACAGCCCGCGCCAACTACTTGCTGGTCGATGCATTCCCTGGATCCGCCTATGAGTTGCTTCCGGAGTGGGAGGAAACGCTCGGGTTACCTGATCCATGCGCTGGCGAATCGCCGACGGTTGCGAACCGCCAAGCGCAAGTTGTTATGCGATTGGCGAATAGCGGCGGCCAGTCGATTTCCTTCTACTACGGCCAAGCCGAGCTGATTGGTTGTTCGATCATCATCGAACAGCAAGCACCCTTCGGGATGGGGTATTCGGGCATGGGCGACCCGATCGGCGGTTCTGAATGGGCCCACGTTTGGACTGTCTGGATCCCGTTCAATGACACGCCTGGTGCAGAACAGTACTGGGGCAACGCAGTACTCGAATGTGAATTCCAGACATTGGCGCCTGCGCATACCGTCGTTCAATTTGCAGATTCAGCAATGCTCTATTGGATGCTGGACCCGAACGGCGCCAGTCTTCTCGATCAAATCGTGAACGTGCAGCTTCCCGCTGCACTGCAGCCTCTCTGACCTCAGGATAATCGATGTACCAATACGACGATCCGACCACGGCGGCGGCGATGCCGGCAATTTCTGCCGCGGGAACGCCGGGTTTCTTCACCGATGGCGACCCGCAGACGAGCGAGCCGCGCACCGTTCTGAGATCCGAATTCATGAACACGGTGATGATGGAGATGCTTAACGTTCTTTCGGCCGGCGACGTGTCGCCCGACAAGACGAAGCAGAATCAGTTGGCGCTTGCGATCGAGAATATGATCTCGGCCGCCGTTATGGCTGCCGCCGGCCCCAAGCCGGGCGACATCAAGATATGGGCTGGCTCTGTCGCAGGCATTCCGGCCCGTTTTGGACCTGGGTGGCATCTGGCCGACGGTCAGAATGGGACGATCAATTTGGCCGACAAGTTTGTCGTCGGCGCCGGCGGAACGTACGCGGTTGGTGCGACGGGTGGCAATGCTGAGGTTACGCTGAGCGTGAATCAGCTGCCGCCGCACAACCACTCCGTGCACGAGGATCCTCACGGCCACGCGACTACGGAGAATCCGCACGACCATACGGTCACTATCGGGCGTGTTGGCGTAGTCGACACAACGTATGGGCAGGGCAATGGACCGTACAACTTGGGTAGTGCGGATACCTATACGACATCAGCGGTGTCCACGGGACTCACTGTCAATCCCGCGTCCACCGGGATCACGGTGGAGGACACGGGCGGAGGCCAGTCGATCGATATTCGGCCTCCGTACTACGCACTTTGCTTCGTGCAGTACACCGGCGCCTAACCAAACCTCGAGCCTACGATAAATATGAGCACGCCTCCTGATCAGCTGCCAGCCGTCAACCAGTTGTTCCAACAAAATGCGTCCCGAATTGATACGTTCGTCAACGGTGCGCCCGGAACGTCATACACGACGACGAGTGGTGAGCAGGTTCTGTCGCTCCCCTCGATCGTCGGACAGATCAACGCGACAGACGCTATTGCAAAGACGCAGGCGAACGTATCCGCGTCCTCCGCCAACGCGAATGCGGCAGCCATAAGCGCAGCCCAGGCCTTTGCCAGCATTGGCATTCAAAACGTATTGGGCTCGGTGCCAGCCGCTCTTCCTTACGAGGTCACCGCGATTTCTGGTGGTGTGGGAACGGGCTCGGGCGGCACGCCTGGAACATATGCCGGCGGCGTTTCAGGCGGTCCTGCGGGATTCCAATGGTCCTATACCATTGGGTCAGGCGGTACTCTGGCTGGATATGCAATCACCAATCCTGGGATTTCGACAAGCAACGTTGCCCCTACGCTGTCCTTCCCTTCTGGTGGGTTGACTGGAGCTACTGTCCCGACTGCGACCGTCGGAACGATTCCGGTGAATCGCGTATTTGCGGCACCATCGAGCGACGGGTCACAACTGCTTGCATGGGGCAACAACAGCGGCACGTTGGCGACGGCGCCGTTCGGCTCGACGCAGACATCGCTCGTCACCGCCGCGCTAATCCAATCGGTTGCCGGGCGCCGATCTGTTTCGATTGCCGACCAGGCCGGCAACCTCATCTGCCGGATCAGCGCCGAGCTGATTGAGCACCCCGATATTGACGCCATTCGGGATCAGGCTGCATATGCTGTAGCACAGCTCGTAGGTGCGGTTTTCGGACAATCCAGCACAGGGCACCCGTCGAATGTGCTGCAGGATCAGTCGGCCAATGCGATCAAGATCACCAGCCAGACGCAGGTCGAGCATCCGGTGATCGAAGCTATGCAGGATCAGCTCGCCTATACGCAAAGCCAGCTCCCTCCCGATTATTCAGCTGCCGACTTCATAGCCGACGTCAACCACATCATCGGCTATGGCCAAAGCCTGATGGAGGGTGATCACGCCACTCCGGCGATCAGTACCGTCACCCGTTCCTACGCGAAGATGTTTGTCGGAGGCGTGCGGCCTAGCGACGGTGGAAGCACCGTAAGCACCATGTACGGCACGACGTTTTCGGCGATGGTCGAAAATTCGAGTGGCCGTAACTCTTCGGGGGAAACGCCGCTGTCGGGATGTGTCGACATGATCGCCCAATTGCTACTGGCCGAAAACGGCGTTGATCTGACGCAGAGCGGCCAGTGGAAAATGCTGGGATCCGATCCGGCGATGGGTGGCCAATCTCAGGCAGCATTGTCTCCTGGGGGCACTTATTGGACCGATTGGCAGAACAACATCACGTATGGTGCGGCCAATGCATTGGCCGCCGGCCTGTCCTATGCGCCAGTGGGCGCGATCCACTCGCAAGGCGAGGCGGACTATAACGCCGGCACGCCAAAGGAGCAGTGGAAGGCCGGGCAAATTGCGATGCTCTCAGCCATGACATCGTGGGCGCAGGGCGCGACCGGCAACAAGCGCCCATTGCCGATGATCATGGCCCAGACCATGACACATTTGGCGGCCGGCAAGACTGTCCCGACCATTGCCATGGCTCAAGAAGAATTGAGCCGTGAGCAGCAGTGGATGGCGATGTTTCCCATCCACTTCATGACCTACTACACGGACAACATCCACCTCATCAACACAAGTCAGCGTTGGCAGGGTGGCTATTTCGGCCTGTTCCTCAAACGCATGCTGATCGACAAGGTGAAGCTGGCGCCACTTTCGCCCACGCGCATCGAGCGCTTCGGCTCAGACGTAATCCTGACTTTTCCGGTGCGTGCCGGTCTGCAGCTTGCGTGGGATACGAGCTTCAACGCTGACCCCGGAAACTACGGCTTCACGATCCTCGATACGTATCGGAACGCGCTGACGCAATCCGCAGCTCCTCGCATCATCGAGCCGAACAAGGTGGTTATCACTCCCGCCAGCGGGAAAATTGGCTTCGTCCAATGCGGCTTTATCGGCAACGGTTACAAGGGGGTGACCTGCTTGCGTGACACTTCATCGCTGATTTTCGACCCCAGCGGCATCAACAAGCCCATGTATATGTGGGCGCCAATCTTCGAGCGAAAGGTGAGCTGACATGAGCGTTCTTGGAACTATTATCCCCGGCTCGAATCTGGGTGCGATGGGGCCTTTGGGGAAATTTGTGGCGCTCCCCGACCCGTACCAAACCCTCTATGCAGCCTATCTGCCGGGCAGCGCCATTGGCTCGCTGAAGACGAATGCGGTGACCGGCGCCCAGTATGTCCGCGACAAATCGGGAGCCGGCCGACACGCTTCACTCATAACCCCGTCGGGTGAGGTCGCGGTTTCTGCGACCGGCTATATCTCGGGTACCACACTCACCATCACTGCCGTTGCCGCTGGCTCATTGACGCAGGGGCAGATCGTCACTGGCCCCGGTATCAGCGCGAACACGATGATTACCGCCAATGGCACGGGCACCGGGGGCACCGGGACCTATACCGTCGCCATTTCGCAGACGGCAGGCAGTTCGGGCGCGCCTATCGCGATCTCTTCGGCAACGATCGGCGCCAATTCGATGATGGTCGATCCGGCGCACTACCTGCAATTGCCGTTCTCCGCTCAGCAGGTGGCGGCGGCAGGCAGCGGCATCACCGTGGCGAGCATTGCTCTGGTCGGCACCTCGGGAAGCAACCTGCCTCTGCTGTCCGACTATGGAGCGCAAGGCGCATACATCATTTCTGATGCGACGACGGCAGGCGGCTCCAAGGCTTATACCAACGATGGTACGGCCAGTGCTACCACTGGCGCTGCTGGTGGCAATCTCCCGGCTAGTACGTTGTCGATGTACGCCACCACCCATTCAGCCATAGCCTCAACCGCCTATTGGCGTAAAGCCGGTGTGGGCACCGGGTCCTATTTCGCCAATGCAACTAAGGCGAGCGGGGTGGTGGGGGGCACGTCGAATCTGCGTATCGGGCATAGCTACGATACGACCGCGTCGTTTTCGGCTCCGGGTCAGATTTTCGCTTCGCTCATTTACGCGAGTGTCCTGAGTCAGTCAGACCTCGACACTTACGTCTACCCTGCATTGCAGGCCATCGCCACGTCGAATGGGTGGGGCGGATTCTGAGGGAGATCCCTCCCTCGAGCTATAGCCGCCGCCGGGCGGCTTTTTCACTGCTACCAAACTGCTTTGTCCGACCACTCGTAGAAGTCCCTGCGCTGTTGCCAAATCTCATGGCGTGGCGTCCCGCGGGGAAAGGGGTTTGCCGTGTCGCCGCGTTCCCATGCAGCGTATGCGAGCTTGTCGACGCGCGCCTCCTCTGCAGTGATGCCAGGAACAGGAGTATCCAACTCGCGCTTCAGTTCGCGAAACCAGTTGAGAATCTGACGCAGCATCGTTGTCATGGAGTGGACTCCCGGTGAATTTGCGTATCGTATCGGCTATCAATTACCGATTTCCGCCGGTCTGCCGGTAGAAATCGGACATATAAGCCGCCTTTGGGCGGCTTTTTCATTTCCGGGGAGGCGGAATGCAAGAGCACGAGAAGACGTTTCTGGAGCTAATTATCATGGGCGCTCTCATCGGTATCGCAAAACTGCTCGTCAGCAGCGAGCAGCTCACATTTCGCGTAATCGTCGGCCGCGCACTGCTCGGCTCCGCCACCTCGATGGTTGCCGGCGTCGCGCTGCTGCAGATCCCGCATCTCGATCCGCTCGCGCTGCTCGGCATCGGCAGCGCGCTCGGGATCGTCGGCTCGCAGTACATCGAAATCCTGCTGCGCCGGAAGGCGAAGGCAGTCATTGGGAGGGATTGACGTGAGCAGCTTCGACGATGCGTTCGACGCCCTGATCGGCAACGAGGGCGGTTATTCGAACAATCCGAAGGACCCGGGCGGCGAGACGATGTGGGGTGTCACGGCCCGCGTCGCGCGCGCGGCAAGCTACACCGGGGCGATGCGCGACCTGCCGCGCGATACCGCGAAGGCGATCGCCAAGCGCCTGTATTGGGATCCGCTGCACCTCGACCAGTTCGATCCGCGCGTCGCATTCCAGATCTTCGACGCAAATTACAACGGCGGCCATCCGGTGATCTGGATGCAGGGCGCCGCCGGCGCGCACGTCGACGGCGTGCTCGGGCCGCAGACGATCGCCGCAGTACAGGCGACCGACCCGCTGCGCTTCGTGCTGCGCTGGAATGCACTGCGCCTGATCTATTTCACGTCGCTGGCGACCTGGCCGACGTTCGGCAAAGGCTGGACGCGGCGGATTGCCGCCAACCTCACGAAAGGAGCTGCATGATGCCCCTGATCCCGATTGCGATGGCGCTCGCTCAGTTCGCGCCGATGATTGCCGGCTGGCTCGGCGGCTCGAAGGCCGAGGACGCCGCGGCGAAGGTCGTCGGCGTCGCGCAGGCCGTTACAGGACAGTCCGCGCCGGATGCCGCGCTCGCGGCGCTGCAGGCCGATCCGAATCTCGCGCTGCAGTTCCAGAAAGCCGTGCTCGAGCAGCAGGCGCGGCTCGCGCAGATCGCTGCGGACGTGACGAAAGCCGAGCTGGTCGCGGACACGGCGAACGCATCGGCGGTCAACCAGACGATGCAGATCGAAGCGCGGTCCGACCACTGGCCGACGTATTCGTGGCGTCCGTTCGTTGGCTTCTGCTTCGGCGTGCTCGCGCTGATCTCTGGGCTGACGGTCGCGTGCGCGTATCTCGGCGTCATGTTTCTGCGCGCCGATCCGAAGGTGCTCACGGACATTCCGGGGATGCTCGGTGCCGAGGCGGCCGTGATGGCGACAATGGCGCCGGTGCTCGGGATCGCCAGCTACTTCCGCGGGAAGATGCAGGCGAATCCGGTGATCTCCACCGACAACCGGGGGTAATGCGATGCCCTGGATCAATTCCATCGACAAGCTCACGAGCCCGCAGGACTGGGCGAACCATGTCGTCTACGGTCGCGTGATCGGCGCCGACCTGATGGCCGCATAGGCAGTCACATCATTCCGGCGCGCCGCATCTCATCCAGTAACAGGTGGTAGAGCGTTTGGAAATGCCCGAACGGGCCGCCAAGAACGCCCCGGTCGTTCCCCGCTTCAGCCGCGGCGTTCCACCATCCCATGATCTTTTCCAGCGACTTGCGGAGCGTCACGATTTCGAGGATCAGGCGCCGAATCTCGGGATCCTGATGCGTGCGCCACAGCTCGCGCAGCTCGGTATCGTTCGGTGCGGAAAATTCTGGCATTCGGCGCACACGTCGCAGATGCGGGTCGACATACCCAACTACGTTACGATCGATCTTCGTGTCTTCGATCGCTCGGGCATTCGACTCGTCGGGGAATTGTCCCGTCATCTGGAAGAACTCGCCAGCCGTGACGGGGGCGTAAGTCCGCCGGCGCTCGCCTGATTCGAGGTCCGTGTACTCCCAGATGTAGGCCCAGCGCGGTTTCATGATGCGATATAATACTGTATGGCCATACAGTGTATCGCGATGTAAGATGGTCCCGTCAAGAACGAAAATGGGGGACCCCAATGTGCACGAACTATCGCGCACCAGGCGAGGAATCCGGGCTCAGCGAGCTGCGGATCGACAGTTTCGGCGAGCTGTACCGCCGCACGCCGTGGAAGCCCGAGATCTACCAGGACTACCTCGCGCCGATTGTCGCGCACGTCGACGGGCGATTCGAGGCGCTCACGGCCGGCTTCGGTTTCTGGCCGCGTGCCCTGCAGAAGGCGAGCGTCGAGAAGGCGAAGGAGCAGGGCCGCAAGCCGCCGATCGTCCGGAGCACGATGAACGTGCGCGACGACAACCTCGGCAAGTCGCCTCTGTACGGGCCGGCGTGGCGAGGCAGTCAGCGCTGCCTGATTCCTGCCGAGTGGATCTATGAGCCGAACTGGGAAACCGGGAAGCACGTGCGGTACCGGATCGGCCTCGCCGGCTGGCGCCAGCTCTGCGTTGCGGGCATCTGGCGCACGCTGAAGGGGCCGGACGGCACTGTCCAGCACGCAATGGCGATGATCACGGTCAACGGCGACGAGCACCCCGTCATGAAGCACATGCACCGGCCAGGCGACGAGAAGCGGTCTGTCGTGATCCTGCGACCGGAAGACTGGGAAGAGTGGCTCACGACGTCGAACGTCGAGGCCGCGCGCGCGATGCTGCAGCTTTACCCGGCCGACGACATGGCGGCCGAGCCCGTGACCGCGGACCTTGCCTAGGTGGTCACCCAGCGTCGCCGGCTCGAGGCGCGAGGCGATCGAGCCATTCCCAACCGGCCCAACGGTCGCCGCTATGGCGCAGATGCGTGTAGCGTTTCAGCGAGATCCAGCTGCGGTGCCCGGTGACGGCCGCCACGTGCGGGATATTCCAGCCCATCTCGAACAGGCGCGATGTGCCCTCGTGGCGCAGATCGTGGAACTTCAGGTCTTCGATGCCGAGGAAGGCGCAGGCGTCGGTGAAGCTGTCGCTGATCGATCGGTGGTTGTACGGGAAGATCGGGCCCGAAGCAGGGCGCACTGCATCGACGATTCGCGCGGCCTCCGGAGGCACGTCGCACCAGGTGTCGTTTCCCTTCTTCTGGCCCGGATGCTTCATGTCGCGCACGAGCTGCCGGTCGCCCTCGAAGTCCTCGATGCGGATGCGCGTGATTTCCTCCTGTCGCCGCGTTGAGAACATCGCGTAGACGATGATCTCGCGCATCGGAATGACCGCGCGGCCGCGTTCCTCCATCTCGGTGTAGTAGGTGAGGATCCGATTGAGCTCTTCGGGCGTCGGCCGGCGGTCTCGGTTCCGTGACCGATCCGTCATCCCGAGCTTCCTGAGCACGACGAGCGCATCGTCGAGCTCCTTCTCGTCGAGCGGATAGCCCCACGCCGGGCGCGCGACGCGTACTACGGCCGCTAGGTGCGACATGTAGTTGCTCACCGTCTGCGGTTGCACGTTCAGGCTGCGTGCGAAATCAACATAGTCGGGGCTCTTGAGCGTCGAGCACTTCCGGACGCCGATCTGCGCAGCCTTGATCGAGTTCAGCACCTGCGTTTTGGTGCGGCCGATTCCCTTCTTGTCCTCCCTCACATATCGGTCGATCACATCCGCCAGTGGCGGATCTTCCTGCTTAGCCGACTCGAGCGCCCCGGGCTGATCGAGCTCGCGCTCGCGCTTGTCCCGCCATGCGCGCGCAGCGGGCTCCCGATCGAAGGTCTTGGCCTCCGTGTAGACCACCTTCCCATTCTCTTTTCGGCGGATCTGGACGGTGTACGCTATAGTTCCGTCCTTACGTTTTCTCGGCGTGATCGTTCCCATGGTTCCCAGTGCTACACGGCAAAAATCGGAGCTACATCGTAGCACTTCTCCGTAAAGATACCGTTTGAGCCCTTCGGAAACACGCAGATACGGCAGTCGGAAACAGGCGGTAAAGCTATGAATCAACAGGAAAATTCAATCAAATCAAAGGGTAGGCGAGTTTCGGTGGCCCCGATGCTCGACTGGACTGACCGTCATTGCCGGTCGTTCCATCGCACGCTGACGCGCGACACGTGGCTGTATACGGAAATGATCACGACGGGCGCGCTGCTGTTCGGCGACGCCCAGCGGCATCTCGCGTTCACGCCGAACGAATCGCCGGTCGCGCTGCAACTGGGCGGCAGCGAACGGGACGATCTCGCGCGCGCCGCGAAACTCGGCGAGCAGTGGGGCTACGACGAGATCAACCTGAATTGCGGCTGTCCGTCCGAGCGCGTGCAGCGCGGTGCGTTCGGCGCGTGCCTGATGAACGAGCCGCAACTCGTTGCCGACTGCGTGAAGGCGATGCGCGATGCGGTGTCGGTGCCGGTCACGGTCAAGCACCGGATCGGTGTCGACGCGGTCGAGGATTATGCGTTCGTGCGGGACTTCGTCGGCACGGTGGCGGAGGCTGGCTGCGAAACGTTCGTGGTGCACGCGCGCAATGCGATCCTGAAGGGGCTGTCGCCGAAGGAGAACCGCGAGATCCCGCCGCTCAAGTACGACTATGCGTATCAACTGAAGCGCGATTTCCCGTCGCTGGAGATCGTGATCAACGGCGGGATCAAGACGCTCGACGAAGTCGCGCAGCATCTCGAGCACGTGGACGGCGTGATGCTCGGCCGCGAGGCTTATCACAACCCGTATGTACTCGCGGGTGTCGATGCGCGCTTCTACGGGTCGACTGCGGCGGTGCCGACGCGCGAAGAGGCCGAGGCGAAACTGATCGAATACTGCGCGGCGGAACTGAAGCGCGGCACGTATCTCGGCGCGATCGTGCGGCATGCTCTCGGGCTCTATCGTGGCGTCGCGGGTGCGCGCGGCTGGCGTCGTGTGCTGTCCGACAACAAGAAGCTCGCGCGCGGCGATCTGGCCGTGTTCGACGAGGCGCGCACGCATCTGAACGACGCCGAAGAAATTTTTGAAAAAAATGCTTTGCAAGACGGAAAAGTCTTCGTATAATCTTGTTCTTCGCTGCTGAACACGAAACGAAACAGCGAAGAAACAAAGCAGTATCAGTGGTGGCTGTAGCTCAGTTGGTAGAGTCCAGGATTGTGATTCCTGTTGTCGTGGGTTCGAGTCCCATCAGCCACCCCAAAATTCTCAAACAAAACAGGCGCTTCGGCGCCTGTTTTGTTTTGTGCGGAAAATTCGATGCGATTGCATCGATTCGAGCCGCGCCATTTCCAGAGCGTTCTGCTCGCCATTCATCCATTTCGCGTCAGCCGACGAAAGCCGTTCCGATACTGGGACTGCGTGCCGAGTCACGTCACTCGCGCGTGGCCGATCCATCAAGCGGCCGCTGCTCATGAGCCCGCGAAGCGAAGCGGCGACCGGCTTCGCTCATCGTCTCGCAGATTGGCGGATTAAACCAATGACTTGGCACGAGCCGCCAATGCTTAATAGTCTTACATTCATGTAATGTATCGATTCCTCGTGCCCTTAGCTTTGCAGGGCCGTTCGGTCCCGACGCCCCGGAAGGCGTCGGGACATTTTTTTTGGCGGCGCTGCTGTCGAGGAACTGGAGAAAGCGGCAGGCGTCACGGTGAACTACGCGATTACCACGGCATGACGCGCACTGCCGCACACGATTCCCTATGCAACCCGCCGCTGAAACGTCGCGATTGCTACACTTTCCCTGCCTCCATCGCACAACGAGAGCGACCCTCGCATGCCGGAAAACCGCACCATCACGCTGCGCAACGCGACACCACACGACGCGGAACACATCGCTCGCTTGCACACGCTGAGCTGGCAGAACGCCTATAGCCATATCCTGCCGGCGGCCTATCTCGCCGATGAGGTGCCGACGGAGCACGCGACGCGGTGGCGAAACTATTTCGACCGCGCCGAAGCGGAGTGGGGCCTCGTGCTGATCGCCGAGTCCGACGGGGCGCCGGTCGGTTTCGTCAGCGCCGAAAGGCCGGTCGATCCGGCGCGCGGCGTCCTGCTCGATTGCCTTCATGTGCATCCCGCGCATCACGGAAGCGGTACCGGCAAGCGCATGATCGAAGCCGTTCGCGCATGGGCCCGCCATATCGGCGAGGACAAGGTTCATCTTTCGGTACTCGACGGCAACGTTCGCGCGATCGGCTTCTACGAGCATAACGGCTGGCGGTTGGCAGGCGTCGAAACCAGCTTCATCGGCCGCACGGAGGTCGCCGACCGGATCTACGTGATCGATGCCGGCACCGAACCCCAAGGCTGCACGCTGCACGATCGATGCCGCTGAAGATGAAGCGGCGCGTCCGCTACTCGCCGCAATACCGCATGAGCAAATCTGCCTCGGTTTCATGCACTTCGACAGGCAGGCTCGTTGCCCCTGCAAATGCCAGATAGCGCGCGCGATGCTGACCGTTCCGGAACGACGCGATGCCGACTTTCGACAGGCCCGGAAGGCCAAGCAGCGTCCGCGTTCTCGTCTCGCGAAACGTGATGAACGGCATGTCGGGAATCCGGGCTTCGGCCGGATCGAGGAAATCGCGGATGCCGGCGGCCTTGCCGGGCGCCCAGTATTGAACCGACGGCAGCACATAGTCGGTCGTGTCGCGATCGGCGCACGCGAGCAGCTTCGCCAGGTCGACCGTCACGACGCGATGCCGCGAGTCGTCGGACGCGAATACCCGCTTGAGATGTGTATAGGCATAGGCGGGGTGTCCCGGAAGCTGGATGATCCAGACATCGACGCCGTCATGTTGTGCCCGAGCGACTGTCATTGTTTCCTGAGGTGGGGCAAGCGTTTTTTGTGGCGGGAGTGTAGCAGCGCGGCTGCGGCCGCGGAGCAGGCGGATACCCGGAATCGAGCGGGCGGCATCATGCGCGAAAGAACGCGGCGTGGAATCGATCACATAACGGGTATCGGTTACTGGACGGGTGCGGCCATGCATTTTCAGTCGCGGTCGACAGCTTGTGAGAATATCGCGATACTGCGTGTCTGCATGACGCGCGGTCCGGAATTCACACAAGATTCACGCGGCGCGTGAAACCGGACTGGCGTGGCACATCGATAAGAACCGAGAGAGCGGAGTGGCCGCAGAAAATCATGTCGCCTGAACTTGAGATCGAATATCTCGATTACCACTTCACAGCGACGCTCGAAACCCGGGAAACGGGGCGGGTCGCCGTGACCGAATGGCAACTGGATTCCGTTTCCCGAAGCAAGACGCTCGCGTGGGTCGTGTTCGACCGTTTTCTGAAGCGCACCGACTTCGCCGACGAGGACGACGCGCGCGCCAGTATCGTCGACTGGCTGGAGCAGCTGGTCAGCCCGCGGGGCGCGCCGCTCGTCGAAATCCCCGCAGCGAAGGTGGTCGCAGCAGGTGCTGCCGCCGGTACCGCCAGTGCGGTCGCCAGCGATTCTTCAGTCGAAGAAACCATCAGCGACGTCGTCGTCGAAATCGCCAGCGATCTCGACTGGATCGACATGATTGCGGAATGGTTCACGGACGGCCCGGCGTAGCGTCGGATTTGCACCGTTCCATCCAGAAAGAGTGGGTTGGATCGTGAAACGTCGTTTCACGAAAATCCGGAAAGAAAAGCGCGGATTCACGGAAAGCGGCATCACGCCGCTTTGACGATGCATGCGCGATACCGGAGACTGGCGCGCGATTTAAAAATCGCCGATATAAATCAAAAAATCCGGACTCGAAACATGAAAAGAAGAACGCTGCTGACCGCCGGCGCGATCGTCGCTGCCACCAGTCTGGCAGGATGTACCGCGATGCTGTTCGAAAACGGCCGATACGAAGAGACGGTCGATCGATTCCTCGTCAGCGAGGACGGCAAGAAATTCGTCGTGCTCGGCAACCAGTATCACTACATCTTCGACATGCCCGCGCATCTCGGCGCCGTGCTGGCTTCGTCCTACCGGAAGTCGATCCAGGCGGCGCTCCATGGATTCGTCGCGCAGGGCAGCAAGATCTCGGGCGAATACCGGCTCGTGCTTTCCCGCGCCGGCATGACGGACGACGATTGGGCGCGTGCGCAGGCGGACGGCTTTACGACGTCCCGTCAAGGCGAGCTGAGCATGGAAGGCGCGCTGAGCGGTTCGCGCTATCGGACCGACGGGTTTGAGCAGGGCAAGACGTGGTCGTCGTTTTCCCATACCTACACGATCGAGGTCGACGATCGCCTGACGAAGGGCGACAAGGCCGCTCGCGTGCTTGCGACGCCGGTCACGCTGGCGGCCGACGGCGTGATGATGATCGGGGCTGTCGTGTTGTTCCCGGTGATCGTCGTGGTCGCCGCGCCACTCGCCGGCGTCGCGCGCTGACCGCGACGTGCCGCATGCGGTGCCGGCGCGTGTGGCCTTTCCGGTTGAAAGGGTGAGTTGCCGCACAGACGGTTGCACGGGCCACGATGACAATCTGGCCGGTTGACCGTTCTACCCCGGCCCGGTCAACCGTTACCCCGCTCGCTCGCGCAGGAGCGGGGGCTTTTTGGCCGCACGACGCATGCAAGCCGCGTCGGCGGAACCGGACAGGCGTTCGGCAGACGACGTTTCGCGTCCCGGCATCCGTTCGCCTGATCCGCATGAATCGCATTCCTCGTGCGTGAGCGATCGCTTGGGGCCGATCGCCGGTTGCGGCCGGCGATGCCTGGATCCCGGCGGTACGCGGTTGCGCCGCCGGGATGCTTTTGATCCCGAACCCGCCACGGACCGATCGCGCGTCACGCGCGTGTCAGCGCAATCAGCCTGCCTGCTCGACGCTGGTTTCCCAGCCATCGTATTCGCCGCCGAGCGAGTGCACCTCGCGATTGATCTCGAGTGTATGGTGCGTGATGTCGGCCAGCACCGTCGTACCTTCGTGCGCGAACCGCACGGCCGATTTGCCGTCCTCGGTGGGCGCGACCGATTCGACCAGATAGCCTTTCGACTCGGCCCAGTCGGCGAACTGGTGCGCGTCGCTGGGGTCCGGGAAGTAGGCCCAGTGCATCACGCGCCGGCTCACGTCGCTCACGTCGCCTTTCTGCCGCAGCGCCTCGAGCACGCGCATGTCGCGCATCAGTTGCCAGTCGTCGTCGGTCGGGTAGAGCGTGCGCCAGTACGTTTCCTTGTCCGGATCGTCCTGATAGGCGTACTGAAGTGCGTAGGTCGTCTGTTCGGCCAGCGAGTCGACGATCTCGCCCGCGGCTGCTTCGTCGAACGGCACGTAGAACAGGAAATCCTGGTTGCCGTCGACCGTGATGCGGCCGACCTGCACGCCGTTTTTCGCGGTCACCGCGGCGTCCAGCAGATCCTCGATCTTCGTGAGATCGGCGAATTCGTCACCGCTCGGCAGGCCGTCGGGCGTCGGATGCGCAAGCGTGACGCGCACGCTGAGCAGCGACGTGCGCGGGTCGCTTTCGGCGATTTCCGCAAAGCCGTGATTGAAGCTGATGAAGGCCTGATGGTCGCCCATTCTGGCAGGGAAGGTTCCCCAGGCGTCGGTCATGTGTTTCTCCCGTGCACGATTGTCTGTTGACGGTTGCAAAGCGTCCCAATGTATCATCGAAAATCGCGTTGGCCGAAGCTGCGTGCCTGGGTGATCGCGCGTCCGGCGGGTCCGGTGGCGATCGAACGCGTGCTGTCGCGCCATCGCCGGTTTCCATCGTCGGGCGTTCGCCCGGCCGCAACCGTTTCGAAGGAGATTCCGATGTCGATGTTCGCGGTGAATGGTGTCCGAATCGATGTGCGCAGTGCGCGTGTGACGCACGTGCGCTGGGCGGCCGTCAATCCGGCGGACCGGTCCTGGGCGGCGACGCCGAGCGAGGCGTCGGTGGCGGAAGTGGCACGTGCGCTCGCGGCCGGCAACGACGTTCGCGCCGTATTTGACGAAGCGGACGGCACAGCGGTGGGGCCGCGGCTGAAGCGCGTGCTGTATCGCGACGCGTCGGAGGGGATCGAACTCGACATCGATGCGACGAGCGAGTCGCGCACGTTGCGCGACCTTCCGCAGATCTGAGCGGCGATCGGCGCGTGTTCCGCGAGCCGTGCCATCGCGCACGAGGCCATGCCCGGATGCGCGATCGCCCCATTGGAGGTCGCACGCTGCCTGATGCTCGCGCGTTGTCGGGCCGAACCTGTTCCGGCGCCTGTCGCGAATAAAAAAATGTCGTCCGGCGTGTCGATTTCCGTCGAGTCCGTCCGTCGTAGCATCGGAGGCGTGCGCATCGTGCGTCCGTCCCGATTTCCGACACGACACCGACTGAAGGAGCGACACCCATGACCACATCCGTCAATCCGATCCCGGAAGGGATGCGCACGCTGACGCCGCATCTGATCTGCGCCGGCGCCGCCGCAGCCATCGACTTCTACAAGCGCGCATTCAACGCGACCGAACGGTTCCGCCTGCCGACCCCGGACGGCCGGCTCGCGCACGCATGCCTCGCAATCGGCGATTCGACGCTGATGCTCGTGGATGAAATGCCGGAGCACGGCGCACTCGGGCCGAAGACGCTGAAAGGCACGCCGGTCTGCCTGCACCTGTTCGTGCCGGACACCGATGCGGCGATCGCGCAGGCCGTCGCGGCCGGCGCGACAGTCACGATGCCGGCCGCCGACATGTTCTGGGGCGATCGCTATGGGCAAGTGGAGGATCCGTTCGGCCATCGCTGGTCGATCGCGACCCACCAGCGCGACCTGACGCCCGAGCAGATCGCGGAAGCGATGGCGAGCGCGCCGCCGTGCGGAGCCTGACCGGGCCGGGCGAATCCGGTTGAACGCGACTGAACGTGGCCCATGGCCGCGCGTATCGGCGCGCGGCTCGTCCGCGTTCAGGTGCCGGCGGCGTTGCTTCGCTGCTTGTCCGCGGATTCGTACCTGTGCCGATCGGCCGATGCGAGCCGGTCGGCGACCGCGCGATGCCGCGCGGGATCGTATGTCGCTCGGCGCTCGCGCAAGCCGGGCGGCGTGCTTCGCTTCTGTCGATACCGCAACGCTCGACGAGCGCCCGTCGAGCAGCATCACGCATTCTGCTGCCACGACGCGTTGTAGTCATGTCGATGCGACACGGACGCTTCACGCGCCGTGCGTTGCTGCCGGCCATGCAATTCGACGCCCGGTGCTCAAGCTGTCCGACGTGATGCCGTAAACAGGGCAAGATCAATCGTTCATCTAACGCACCATGGTTCGAATCCTGTACGCGGGGTATCTCGCGTTGGCGCTGTATCTGCTCTATCCGATGGTCCAGAACACGTTGACCTTCAGTGCCGACTGCGTACTCGACGCGTTGCCTGGCGGTACGCGCGATCGGCCGAAGCCTTCGGCAAGCGATGCGCGTGCGCATGCCGGCCGGTGCGTCGCGGCCACGCAGATCGCCGAGCGCTCGCCCGACATCCATTGATTTCAACCGATTCCAGCGATCGCGGCGCCGTCATGTCCTGTGTGCAGGCCATTCGGCCAGGTTGATCGCCATGCAATGCGCGCCGATCATTGACGACACCACGGCGCGGATGTGCGACGACGGCGCGCGTCGGCCGCGTCGCACGCGAACGGCGCCTGTGATCGCGGGCGGCGAAGCGTCAGTACGACGAGCGGTACGGCGTGCCCTGGTCGAAGCGGCTTTGCCAATGCGCGAGGTAGCGCGACGCGAGTTGCGGATTGTTCCAGACCACGACGACGTTTTCGGAATTGCGGCTGGCTGCCGAAGCGCTGTAGTTGAACGAGCCCGTCTCGACATGTTCGGCGTCGATCACGAGGTACTTGTCGTGGTGGATCGCATAGGCGTCGATCGTGCGCGTCGGAATGCCCGCGTTGACGAGCAGGTTCAGCGCCTGCTTGCTGCTCTTCGCGCGATTGCCCTTGTCGTCCACGACGACCGCGACATTCACGCCGCGTCGCTTCGCGGCGAGCAGCGCGCGCGTGACGGGCGGCGACGTGAACGAGTAGGCGGCCACGCGAATCGAGGTGCGCGCGGCGCCGATTGCCTTCAGCACGAGCGCCTCCGCACCGCCATCGGGTGAGAACGCCGATTCGACGGCCTGCGTGGCGGGCGCTTCATGGGTCGGAGTCGGCAGCAGTTGCGCGATGAAGTCGAACGCCTGCTGCAGCAGCGATTCGTTGTGCGTCTTGCCGAAGGCGGCGAAGGGTGTGGCGAGGAGGGAAGCAGCGAGGCAGGCGGCGGCGAGGCGTTTGCGCGACAACATCTTGGACAGCGAATCTTTTTTGAGACAGCGGGCCGTGAGTGTAACGCAGACACGGCGGCGTGGTCACGCCCGGATGTGAATGGAAGACGCTGGATGGCTGCCTGCAGCGCTCGACGCGGTGATGTTCATCATGCCGCGCGGCGCTTGCATCGGCTCGGCGGTCGTGCCGGGTGCCGGAAGTCGATGCGGTGCGCGTGTGTGCGCAGACGGCACGGTCCCTGCGTGACGAACGGCACGCACGTGCGGGCGCAGAGTCGATGCGGCGTGCGATCGACGAGACGGGAACGGCAGGCAGGGCGCGGCAACACGAACGATGCGCGTCGAGCGAAGACGCATGCAACACGCGCACGCGTGATGGCCGCGCCGCGCTGTCATGGGCGTACCCATGTGCGTACGACCGGCGCTCAGCGCGACGCGTCACGCATCGTGCGTTCCGGCCACCTCGTGCGCAACCCAGCCGGGCCCGGGTTCCGGCTGCACGTGGCGCGGGTCGAGCGGCTCACCGCACGCCGAGCACACCGCGACCGCATGCATCAGCTGGCCACAGGTGCGATGGCGCAATTGCACCGGCGGCCCTTGGCCGTCGTCCTTCCAGCGATCGCCCCAGGTCATCAGCGCGAGCAGGGCCGGGTACAGGTCGAGGCCTTTTTCGGTCAACCGGTATTCGAAGCGCGGCGGGCGTTCCTGATACGCGCGCTTGACCAGTACGCCTTCGTCGACGAGGCGCGCGAGCCGCTCGGCCAGTACGTGACGCGTGAGGCCCAGCTGCGTCTGGAATGCATCGAAGCGGCGGCAGCCGAGAAAGGCGTTGCGCAGGATCAGCATGGTCCAGCGATCGCCGAGCACGGCAAGCGTGCGCGCGACCGAGCAGTTCAGCGTACCGATGTCATCCCATTTCATGATCGAGTCTCGTGCGGCAGTTCAGCGAAGGAGTGGGTTCGATTATAGAACTGAGCTTCGGTTGCACCGGGTGCCGGCTGCATTGACAAGCCCGGCGCGCTTGTCAATAATCAGTTCCAATTTGGAACTTACTCGCGCGGCGACGCGCGTTCAATCAGGAGACAACCCGATGAATCCGCTTTCCCTGTCCGGTCTCGACCTGCTGCGCGCGGCGGCGGCGGGCGACGTGCCGCTCGCGTCGATCTCGGAGACGATCCCGATGCGGCCGCTGGGCGTCGAGCTCGGTTACGTGAAGTTTTCGGCGCGGGCGGACAGCCGGCACCTGAATCCGCTCGGCGGCGTGCACGGCGGATTCGCCGCGACGGTGCTCGACTCGGTCACGGGTTGCGCGGTGCATTCGATGCTCGACGCGGGCGTCGGCTACGGCACGGTCGACCTGCACGTGAAGATGCTGCGTCCGGTGCCGCGCGACGTCGACCTGATCGCCGAAGGGCGCGTGATTCACCTGTCGCGTTCGCTGGGCGTCGCCGAAGGCACGCTGAAAACGCCGGACGACAAGATCGTCGCGCATGCATCGGCGACCTGCTTCATTCAGCGGCCGCAATAACGGGAGGCGTGGCGTCGTTACGCCCGGCGCGGCCGTCCGGCGCCATCCACCGGACGACGCGCGCGAAGGCGGCCGTATCCGTATCGGCGAGGGCTGAACGCACATCGAAGGCCGCCTGTAAGTGAACGCATCGGCCATCTGAAGCATTCGCTTCAGTGTGATAGCGTTTCTGCTTTCCACTGACGCGACAGGAACAGCATGGAATACCGCACACTCGGCGATTCGGGCATCGAGGTCAGCCTGATCGGTCTCGGCACGATGACGTGGGGCGAGCAGAATTCGGAGCGCGACGCGCACGAGCAGATCGATTACGCGCTCGGGCAGGGCGTCACGCTGATCGATGCCGCGGAAATGTATCCGGTCCCCCCGAAGCCCGATACCCAGGGCCGCACGGAGCAGTACATCGGCACCTGGCTCGCGCAGCATCGTGCGCAGCGCGACCGGATCGTGCTCGCGACGAAGATCGCGGGCCCGGCGCGGCAGCCGCACAATCCGCGCCATATTCGCGGCGAAGGCAACCAGTTCGACCGCAAGAACCTGACCGAGGCGCTCGACGGCAGTCTCAAGCGCCTGCAGACGGATTATGTCGACCTGTACCAGCTGCATTGGCCCGATCGCAGCACGACGACGTTCGGCCGCCCCGCGTATCCGTGGGTCGACGATGCGTATACGGTGCCGATCGAGGAAACGCTCGGCGTGCTCGCGGAATTCGTGAAGGCCGGCAAGATCCGCGCGATCGGCGTGTCGAACGAAACGCCGTGGGGCGTCGCGCAGTTCCTGCGCGCGGCCGAGAAGCTCGGGCTGCCGCGCATCGCGAGCATCCAGAATCCGTACAGCCTGCTGAACCGCACGTTCGAGAACGGCCTGTCCGAATTCACGCATCGCGACGGCATCGGCCTGCTCGCGTATTCGCCGCTCGCGTTCGGCTGGCTGTCCGGCAAGTACGAGAACGGCGCGCGTCCGGCCGGCGCGCGCATCACGCTGTTCGAGCGCTTCCAGCGTTACAGCAAGCCGCAGGCGGTCGAAGCGACGTCGCGCTACGTCGCGCTCGCGCAGCGCCACGGGCTGTCGCCCGCGCAGCTCGCGCTCGCGTTCGTCAACAGCCGGCCGTTCGTGCGCAGCAACCTGGTCGGGGCGACGTCGCTCGCGCAACTGAAGGAGAACATCGGCAGCATCGGCGTGAAGCTGTCCGACGAGATCCTCGCCGAGATCGACGCGCTGCACGAGCTGCAGCCGAATCCGGCGCCGTAAACGTCACGGTAAATGGCGCGCGGCACGGATGCCGCGACGGCCGCGTCAGGCGCGCATCGCCGCGCCGTCGTTTTGTTCGCGAGCGCGGTCAGCGCATCCCGAGCCGCGTGCGCGCGACCAGCAGTGCGATGAGACTCAACACGGCGCAACCGATCAGGTACAGCGCCGGCGACAGCCGGTTGCCGGTCGCGCTGATCAGCCACGTGATCACGAACGGCGCGAAGCCGCCGAACAGCGTGACGCCCGTGTTGTAGCTGACGGCGAGACCGGTCGCACGGGTCTGCGACGGAAACAGCTCGGCCATCAGCGCCGGCAGCGCGCCGCAGTACGTCGCCTTCAGCAGGCCGATCCAGATCAGCGCGGCGAGCATCGTCGCGAACGACGCGTGATGCGTGAGCCACGCGAACGTCGGCCAGACGGTGACGAGCATCAGCACGGCGGCTGCCGCCATCACGCGGATCCGTCCGGTGCGATCGGACAGGTGGCCGACGAGCGGCGTGACGAGCGTCAGCACGAAGCCGGTCGCGAGCGTCGCCGCGAAGCCCGTCGATGCCGGCAGCCCGAGCTGCTTGATCGCATACGTCGGCATGTACAGCACCATGTAGTTGATCGCGGTCGAGATCACGAGCACGCCGATCGACAGCAGCACGCGCATCTTCTGGTCCGCGAACAGTTCGCGCACGGGCGCTTCCGAGCGCGCCTGCGTCTTGAACTCGATGCCTTCGTCGACGTAGCGGCGGATGTAGAGCCCGACCGGGCCGATCGCGAGGCCGAACAGGAACGGCACGCGCCAGCCCCAGCTTTCGAGTTGCGCGGTGCTCAGCGTCGACGTCAGCAGTGCACCGAAGCCCGATGCGAGCAGCGTCGCGAGACCCTGGCTCGCGAACTGCCAGCTCGACATGAAGCCGCGCCGCTGCGGCGCGTGTTCGACGAGGAACGCGGTCGAGCTCGCGAATTCGCCGCCGGCGGAAAAGCCCTGCATCAGCCGCGACAGCATGATCCCGAGCGGCGCGAGGATGCCGATCGACGCATAGGTCGGCATCAGCGCGATCAGCAGCGTGCCGGCCATCATCATCGCGATCGACAGCAGCAGCGACGCCTTGCGGCCCGCGCGGTCCGCGTAGGCGCCGAGCACGAAGCCGCCGATTGGCCGGATCAGGTAGGACAGCCCGAACGTGCCGAGCGTGAGCAGCAGCGAGGTCGCCTCGCTCGTCGCGGGGAAGAACAGCTTGGCGATCGTCACCGCGAAAAAGCCGTAGACGATCAGGTCGAACCATTCGAGCGCGTTGCCGATCGACGCGGCGAAGATGATGCGGCGGATCTTCGCGGTGCTGGGGCGCGCGGCGTCCTGCGAGGTCAGGGTGGTCGTATTCATCGTGTGAGCGGTCCCGAGAAAGGGGGCGAAGCGCGTTACAGGGCGGCGCCGGCCGCGGCGGGTGCCGCGCGGCGAACGGGCGGCGCGGCGTCGCCGAGATCCCAGAAGAGGCCGGCCATCATCTGCAGTCCTTCCCGCACGACGCTCGCGAGCAGGTGCTCGTCGGGCGCGTGCTGCGAGCACGCCGGATACGAGTGCGGCACCCACAGCGTCGGCAGCCCGAGCGTATCGGCGAACACTTCGTTCGGCAGCGTGCCGCCGAGGTTCGGCAGGATCGCGGGCTTCTTGCCGGTCGTGCGCGCAAGCGACGCGACGGCCCAGCGGACCCACGGATCGTCCGGCGGCAGGCGCGTCGCCGGTGCGCCGCGTTCGACGTCGATCTCGATGTCGGCGAAGCCGTGCGCATCCAGATGCGCGCGCAGGTGCGCATGCAGCGCCTCCCAGTCGGTGCCGACCACGAAACGCAGCTGGCAGTGCGCATACGCGACGGGTGGAATCGCATTGACCGGATGGTCGGGACTGCCGGCCTTGAACGCGAGGATCTCGAACGTATTCCAGCCGAACACGCGCTCGGCGGCGGAGAGGCCCGGCTCGCCCCAGTCGGCGTCGAGCGCCGGATCGCCGGGGCCGCCGCCGACGGACAGGTCGGCGAGCGCGGCGCGCACGGCGGCCGGGATCGGCGGCGGGCGCAGCCCCGCGACGCGGATCGCGCCGCGCGCGTCGACGAGGCTTGCGAGCGCGTTCGCGAGCACGGTCGCCGGGTTGCGCAGCAGGCCGCCCCAGTTGCCCGAGTGATGGCCGCCGTCGCGGGCGCGCAGGCTGAGCTTGAAGTTGACGCAGCCGCGCGAGCCGAGGAACACGGTGGGGCGTTCGGCGGTGACGCGCGGCCCGTCGGACGCGATCAGCACGTCGGCCGCGAGCGTGTCGCGCTCCTGGCGGCACAGTGCGTCGAGGCCCGGCGACCCCGTCTCCTCGCCCATCTCGATCAGCAGTTTCGCGTTGAAGCCGAGCCGGCCGCCGCGCGCGGCGAGCACGCTCGCCAGCGCGGCCAGGTTGATCGTGTGCTGCCCCTTGTTGTCGGCACTGCCGCGGCCGTACCAGCGATCGCCGTCGACGGTCAGTGTCCACGGCGACAGCGGCGCGCGCCATTGCGCTTCGTAGCCGCGCACAACGTCGCCGTGGCCGTAGATCAGCACGGTCGGCAGTGCGTCGTCCTCGTGGCGCGAGGCCAGCAGGAACGGGCCGCCGCCGTCGGCCGGATTCTCGACGATCCGCGACGTGAAGCCGAGGCGCGCGGCCTCCGGTGCGATCTCGTCGGTCAGGTAGGCGCGCAGCGCGGCGCCCGAGCCGCTGTCCTGGCTCTCGGTGCGCAGGCCGACGCGGCGGCTCAGGGTCGTGAAGAACGCGCCCGATTCGAACTGGTTCAGCGCGTGCTGGATGGCGGCGTTACGGCTCAAGACGGTCTCCTGTATCGGTTTTCCGGCGGGCGCGGCGCGCACGACCGGGAGTGCGATCGATTCTAGGAAGCCGTTTTTTTTGTCACAATGATCGAATTTCGAACATTTCTTTGCCGAAAAGGCAAAGCGGAGCGGCCTGGACGACGGGCCCGGGGGCAGAATGATGGCGGCTTTCCTGCATGGTCTTGCGTTGCGGTATTTCGTCGAAGTCGCGCGCACCGGGTCGATCAGCGACGCATCGGCGCGGCTGCACGTGGCCGTCTCGGCGATCAGCCGGCAGATCGCGAAGCTCGAAAGCGAGCTCGGCGCGCCGCTGTTCGAGCGCCGGCCGCGCGGGATGGCGCTGTCGGAGGCCGGCGAACGGTTGCTGGGCTTCGCGCAGCGCAGCCTGCTGGAGGCCGAGCACGTGATGAAGGAAATCGGCGGGCTGGAGGCGCTGCACGGCAGCCTGCTGAAGGTCGCCTGCTCGGAAGGGTTCGCGATCGATTTCCTGCCGGGTGCGCTCGCGGGCTTCAAGGCGCGCCACCCGGGCGTCGATTTCTCGGTGTGGGTCGTGTCGCCGGCGGAGGCGACGCGGCGCGTGCGCGACGGCGATGCCGACATCGGGCTGACGTTCAGCCTGGCGCCGGAGCAGGGCGTACGCGTCGAACACACGGAGCGTGCGCCGGTCTTCGCGCTCGTGCGGCGCGACCATCCGCTCGCGGCGCGCGATTCGGTGTCGCTCGCCGATGTCGCCCGGCACCCGCATGTGCTGCCCGAGGCCGGCACGACGGTGCGCCAGCTGATCGACATCGCGTGCGTGCTCGACGGGCTCATGCTCGAGCCGGAACTGACCAGCAACAACACCGCGGTGATGTACCGCTACGCGCAGCGTACCGGTGCGGTCATGTTCACCGGGCTGCTGTCGGTACGCGACCGCTTCGACGCGGACGGCTTCGTCGTCGTGCCCGTCACGAACCCCCAGCTGCGCGAGCGCAGCATCCAGGTGCAGACCATGGCGGGGCGCGATCTGCCCGCGTCGGTGCGCGCGTTTCGCGACCATCTGATCGACGTGATGAGCGCCGCGTCGTCGCCGCCGGTTGCCGCGCGCGGCCCGGGACGCCCGGGCGTGAGATAATCGCGAATCCGCCTTCCGTGCCCGTGCGGCTCGCCGAGCCGCATCGCCCCTGTTCGACGCCAAATTGAAGAACCTGATTGTCACCCTCGATCGCGCCGGCGAGTTCGACGAGATCATCGACGTGCGCACGCCGCTCGAATTCGCCGAGGATCACATCCCCGGCGCGCTGAACGCGCCCGTGCTCAGCAACGAGGAGCGCGTGATCGTCGGCACGATGTACCGTCAGGTGTCGCCGTATGAAGCGACGCGCGTCGGCGCGGCGATGGTCGCACGCAACATCGCGCGCCATCTCGACACCACGTTTGCAGACCGTCCGCGCAACTGGCGGCCGCTGATCTACTGCTGGCGCGGCGGCAAGCGCTCGGGTTCGATGACGACCTGGTTCAACCTGATCGGCTGGCAGGCGCGCCAGCTCGACGGCGGCTACAAGGCGTACCGCCACTCGGTGTGCGCGACGCTCGACACGCTGCCGACGCGGTTTCGCTACATCGCGCTCGTCGGTCATACCGGCTGCGGCAAGACCCGGCTGCTGAACGCGCTGCGCGACGAAGGGGCGCAGACGCTCGATCTCGAGGCGCTCGCGCGCCATCGCGGCTCGCTGCTCGGCGCGCTGCCGGGCAAGCCGCAGCCGTCGCAGAAGGGCTTCGATTCGGGGCTCGTCGAGACACTCGGGCGTTTCGACCCCGAATGGCCGGTGTTCGTCGAATCGGAAAGCCGCAGGATCGGGCTCGTGCACCTGCCGATCGCGTTGATCGACGCGTTTCACGCCGGGCCGTGGGTGCAGGTCGAGGCGGCGCACGACGAACGCATCGCGTTTCTCCTTGACGACTATGCCCACCTGTTCGACGAGCCGGCCGCGTTCAAGGCGCAGCTCAATCGGCTGATCGGCCTGCACAGCCGTGACGAGGTGGCGCACTGGCATGCGCTGATCGATGCCGACGCGCGGGCCGAGCTGTTCACCGAACTGATCGACAAGCATTACGATCCCGCCTATGCGCGCACCTACCGCGCCACGTACAACAAGCCGAACCGCGCACTGGCGTTCACTTTCCGGCCGAATGCGGCCGACGGGCGCGAGCAGGCGCGCGCGCTGCTCGACGCGCTCGCGCAGGCCGGGCTGCCGGCCTCGCCCGCCGCCGGCGGGGCGGCGCGAGCGGCCACCGACCACAACCCTACGACCACCGCACGATGACGACCACACGCACCCAACCCAGTCCGGCGCTCGGCTGGCTGACCTTCCTGCTGATCGCGGTCGCGGGACTGTTCTACGTGAAATGGTTCCCGTACTACAACAAGGCGTTCGTCGCCGCCGAGCATCATTCGATCGGCCAGTCGATCCTGATGGGCACGTCGGCGAGCGCGCCCGAGCCGTCGCTGAAGGCGGCGCTCGACTACGCATGGGCGTATGGCAAGGCGATCTGGCAGGCCATGGTGCTCGGCCTGCTGCTCGGTTCGGCCGTGCAGGCGCTGCTGCCCGCGCACTGGGTCGCGCGCGTGCTCGGCCGCACGGGCTTCGGCAGTGTCGCCGCGGGCGGCCTGCTGTCGCTGCCGGGCATGATGTGCACGTGCTGCGCGGCACCGGTCGTCGCGGGCCTGCGTGCGCGGCACGCGTCGCCGGGCGGCGCGGTCGCGTTCTGGCTTGGCAACACGGTGCTGAATCCGGCCGCGCTGGTGTTCATGGGCTTCGTGCTCGGCTGGCACTGGAGCGCGTTGCGGCTCGTGCTCGGCATCGCGATGGTGTTCGGGATCGGCTATCTGCTGAACCGCATCGCGCGTCCGGAGGACCGCAGTATCGACGACGCGCAACTCGCCGCGCTGGTGGCCGAACAGGCTGCCGCGGGCAATCCGTTCGTCCGCTGGATGAAGCTGCTCGCACGCATGGCCGTGCGGCTCGTGCCCGAATACATCGTGCTCGTGCTGCTGCTCGGCGCCGCGCGCGCGTGGCTGTTCCCGCATATCGGCCCGGACATCGGCAACCATCTCGGCTGGATCATCGCGTTCGCGGTCGCGGGGACGTTGTTCGTGATCCCGACGGCCGGTGAAGTGCCGATCATCCAGGCGATGCTGTCGCTCGGCATGGGCGTCGGCCCGGCCGCCGCGCTGCTGATGACGCTGCCGCCGATCAGCGTGCCGTCGCTCGCGATGCTCGCGCGGTCGTTCAAGCCTTACATGCTGGCGATCGTCACGGGCCTCGTCGTCGTGTTCGGGATCGTGAGCGGGCTGCTCGCGATCGCATTCGGGTTCTGACGGACTCGCGGACGGGACGGCGAGCGGGCGCGACGGCCGGACAAGTCCGGCTCGCGTGGCCGATCGAGGCGCGGGGCACGACATGCCCGGCTGCCGGCGACCGGACCCTGCGCGATGGCCGCCGCGGCCCGCGCCGACCGGTCCCGTCGCATGACCGTCGTATTCATCCGGCGCCGCCGCCTCACGCGCGCGGTGCCCTTTACAAGAAGCAAACAGGAAAACGCATGACCCAACCGAAGATTCATCCTCGACTCGAAAAGGCGCTGACGCGTGGCGATCTCGCGATCCGCCAGGCCAATTCCGCGCGGGCGACTGCCGTGCTGAACGCGCTCGGCACGATGATCATCGAAGCCTCCGCCACGATCGGCGTCGAGGCCAGCATCGAGATTCCGCAGGGCGACCGCATCTACGATCCGGTGAACGGCCTGTGGCCGCAAAAGATGCTGGTGTCGTTCGACGGTCCGGTCGACGAAGCCGACGCCGAAGAATTGCGCGCGGTCTATCTGGTTGCCGACGATCCGGGTACGCAGTTCCGCGTCGAATGGCATCGCGCGGACGGCAAGCTCGGCCGCCACGAAGGCGGCCCGCTGGCGACCGTCGCATTCCTGACCGACGTCGAGATTCCGTGGAGCGACGACGACGAGTAATGCCGCCGCCGCTTCGTCGCCAGTTCGCCACTTCGTCGCAGCGAGCCGGCGCGCCGTGCGCGCCGGCCGTCAGCGCATCATGCGCCGCCGGAACAGCCATGCGGAGACGATGAATCCGCCGATCGCATAACCGGCGAGCACCGCGAGATGCAGGCCGGCGTCCGTCGCCGGCCGGCCGAGCATCGCGGGCCGGATCAGTTCGACCGCGTTGGCGAGCGGCAGCACGTGCGCGGCATGCTGCGCGATCGGCGGCAACTGCGTGATCGGGAAGAACACGCCCGACAGCAGCAGCATCGGCGTCAGCACGAGCGTCTGATAGAACATGAAGAAGTCGTAGGACGGCGCGAGCGCGGTGACGATCATCGCCGTGCTCGCGAACGCGAGGCCGGCGAGCACGATCACGGGTAGCGCCGCGAGCATCGACGGAAAGCGCGCATAGCCGAGCAGGCCCGCGACGAGCATGATCGCGACGCCCGACAACAGCGCCTTGCTCGCCGCCCAGACGATCTCCCCGAGCACGATGTCGCCCAGCGCGAGCGGCGTGTGCATGATCGCTTCCCAGGTGCGCTGCACGTGCATCCGCGAGAAGCCCGAATACATCGACTCGAAGCTCGCGGACATCATCACGCTCGAACCGACCGTGCCGGCCGCGAGGAACGCGATGTACGACACGCCGTCGACGTGGCCGAGCATCAGGCCGAGCCCGAATCCCAGCCCGAACAGGTAGATCATCGGATCGGCGAGATTGCCGAACAGCGACGCGAGCGCGAGCTTGCGCCACACGAGGTAGTTGCGCCGCCACACGGCGATCCAGTTGGTGGCATTCGCGGGCAGCGCGACTGCGAAGCGTGATTCGCGTGGCGGTGCGGACGGCGCGGCGGCGGAATAGTTGCGTGCGTCCATGATCGATCAGTCCTGCATTTCGCGGCCCGTGAGCCGCAGGAACACGTCTTCCAGATTGGCCGGACGATGCAGATAGCGCAATCCCGTGCGACCCTTGAGCCGGGCGCTGAGCGGCTCGGGGTCGCTCACGTAGCAGAACAGCGTCTCGCCGCTGATCTCGGTGCGTTTCGCGAACGGCGTCAGCTCGTCGCGCAGCGCGACCGGGTCCGGCCCGTAGATCTCGATCACGTCGCAGCCGATCTCCGATTCGATCAGCGCGTGCGGCGCGCCTTCGGCGATCTTGCGGCCTTCCTCGATCACGCACAGCCGGTCGCACAGGCGCTCGGCTTCCTCCATGAAATGCGTGGTGATCAGGATCGTCTTGCCGCGCGCGAGCAGCGAACGCAAGCGCTCCCACATCAGGTGCCGCGCCTGCGGATCGAGCCCAGTCGTCGGCTCGTCGAGCACCAGCACGTCCGGATCGTTGACGAGCGCGCGCGCAAGCGTCAGACGGCGCTTCATCCCGCCCGACAGCTCGCCGACCTTCGCATCGGCCTTGTTTTCCAGCTTCGCGAATTCGAGCAGCGGCTGCACCAGCGCGCGTGAAGCCTGCGCCGACATCCCGAAATAGCGGCTGAACACGAGCAGGTTTTCGCGGACCGTGAAGTCGGGGTCGAGGTTGTCGAACTGCGGGACGACGCCGACGCGCTGGCGCGCATGCCGTGCGCGCGACGGAACCGGTTTGCCGCACAGTGAAATGGTGCCGGCGTCGGGATACACGAGGCCGAGCAGCATCTTCAGCGTCGTGGTCTTGCCGGCGCCGTTCGGCCCGAGCAGGCCGTAGCATTCGCCGGCCTGCACGTGGAAGGACAGGCCGTTGACGACGAGCTTGTCGCCATAGCGCTTTTCGACGTTCCGGAAATCGATCGGTGCAACGGACATGGGCAGGTTGTCGTTGTAGGCAGGCGCGGACGCGTTTCGCGGCCGGCCGGATGGGCATGCCGCTCGGCGAACGGATCGGGCGAATGCGTGTCACATGGACATGACCGGGGCGAACGCACGTCGAGGACACGAACGGGCCATTCTAGTGCATCGGCTGCGTCTCTTCAGGGCGCGCACGCGCGCGACGGTGCATGCGCGCACGGATCGTGCACCGCATCATCGCCGACGCGCCCCGCGTGGCGAATCAGCGTTTTCCATCCCTTGCGTCCGGAATTGCGGCGCACCATGATGAGTGCATAGGGCACGTTGTCGCGATAGGGAGGTCTCATGGCTAGCTACAACAAGATTCTGCTGTGCTACGACGGCACGCTCGAAGGACGCAAGGCCTTGCGGTGCGGTGCGAATCTCGCGCTGGACCTGAAGGCGGAAACGCATTTGCTGTCGGTCGTCGACATGCGCTCGAGCATCGCGCAAAGCGCGGGGCTGCTGACCGACGTCGCCTGCGGCCGCTTCGAGGAAACCGCGCGCGAGATCCTGCAGGAAGGCGTGAACTGGCTGCGCGAGCGTGGCGTCCAGGCCGAAGGCCATTTTGCGTTCGGTTATCCGATCGACGAAATCGCGAATCTCGCGACCGAGTTGAAGGCCGACCTCGTCGTTGTCGGCCATCGGTGCCGCAGCGGATTGTCGAGATGGTGGATGGGGTCGGGCAATACGCAACTGCTCGATCGCGTGAACTGCAGCATTCTGGTCGCGTGTTCGTCAGCGGAAGAGCAAAAGGCCGAGATCGCGCGCGAACGCGAAGCGGCCACCGCGAGCGGCAAGTGACACTGTGATCGTGTGACCGGCCGGGTTGTTACTGCGATCCGCGCCGGTCGCTCGCCATTGCCGCCGCAGCGGCATCGATCCCGATCGCGACCGCTCACGCGTGCAGGTCGATCGCGGACAGCTTCCACGAAAACAGGCCGAAGCGGTGGAAGATCGCCGCATAGCGCGTGCCGTCGGCACTGCGCTGGTAGGTCACGACAAATTCATCGATATTCCGGTAGCCGGCGCTCGTTTGCTGCGGATGGCGCGTGTCGCCCGGGCCGGCTGGCGCGGATGCGGGGGCCGGCGCGGACGCGACCGAGGCATTGCTGCCCGGTACGGGTGTGCTCGCCGGATTGGCCGGCGGTGCGGCCGATGCGCTGCCAGGCGCACCGCCTGACGGCGGGCCCGACCATTCGGGTGGCCGCTCGCCCGGATTACCGCGCGGGGGAATGCCGCTCATCAGCGCCGCGACGCCTTCCGGTGTCGCATACGCATCGACGAGCGGGCCGATCAATGCAGAGCCGATCAGCGCGCCGATCACCGCGAACGGGTTGTCCTTCTTCACCGCGTCGATCCGGTGCATCAACTCTTCCGTGACCTGCTGCTTCAGGCTGATGCGCAGCGACGGAAAGTCGACATATTCGCTGACCGATTGCGCATCGCGCGCATCGATCGCCGATTTCAGGCGACCGAGCGCGACATACGGCGATGCGTACGCATAGCCGATCGCCACCAAAACGGCGACGGCCAGCGCGACGATCAGCAGGGGCTTGAGCCGCCACGCGCGGCCCGAAGATCCAGTCACGATGCCTCCGGTGCGGACAGGTTCCGCAATCAGAGACCGCCGTGCGTGGCCGATCGTTCCTCGTCGATGCAGCGATCGATCATCCGGCACACGGCATCGATCGTCCCGACCATGATCAGGCGCGACCGGCCGTGATAAACGCGCACGGGCGCACGGCGCGCCGGTTCCGCGTGGTGCAGGCCGGCGTTCAGCGAGACCCGTGCGAAGGCGGGAAGCGCTGAGGGCAGCAGCGACGCCTGCCGTTCAACTGCGACTTCTTGGCTCACCACGGGCGCCGCGGCGGACAGCGGCGCGCAGGGCGTGCGGCCGCGCAGGTGACGCAGGCGACCGAATTGACGGAAAGGCAGCAAACGGGAAAGGCGTTCCATGATGTTCTCCTCAGCGAGACCGATTGTCAGAGTTCGCCCGAGCGGATCAGCCCGACGGCGATGCCTTCCAGCGCGAATTCCGCGCTGCCGGCCTTGACGAAGATGTTTTCGTAATCCGGGTTCTCCGCGATCAGCTCGAGGCCGCCTGGCCGGCGCATCAGGCGCTTGACCGTGACGTCGTCGCCAAGCCGCGCGACGATGATCTGGCCGTCCTTCGCTTCCGTGCGCTTCTGCACGGCGAGGAGGTCGCCGTCGAGAATGCCGGCGTCGCGCATCGACAGGCCGCGCACCTTCAGCAGGTAGTCGGGCTTGCTGGTGAACAGCGCGGGATCGCACGCGTAATGCTGCGAGATGTGCTCCTGCGCGAGGATCGGGCTACCGGCCGCCACCCGGCCGACGAGCGGCAGCGACAGTTGCATCAGGCCGGCATGCGGCAGCGTGAACTGATGGGGGGCGTCGTCAATGCCGAGCAGGCGGATGCCGCGCGACGCGCCGGCGGCCAGCTCGATCACCCCTTTGCGCGCCAGCGCACGGAGGTGTTCCTCGGCCGCATTCGGCGAGCTGAAGCCCAGCTCTGCCGCGATCTCGGCGCGCGTGGGCGGGAAACCGGAGCGCTCGATCGCGCGACGGATCAAGTCGAACACTTGCTGCTGACGGGCGGTGAGTTTGGTCATGGCTGAACTGTATGGATAGACAGTGAGCTGTATTTTTATACAGTACTTCGCGAATTTCAAGTGTTACTTGAGGTTCGACGTGATCGCGCCGGTTCCGACGTGATTTCGCGACGCCCGGACGCCGGTTCATCTGCCTCAACCGTCCATCCCGTCTGCGTTAGCACTTTTGAGTATTAAAAAATAAGGAACGATTATTTTTAATCATGTAACCCGTTCGCTAGACTGGCCCGACATCGCAATACCGACAACACTGGAGAACCAAGGATGGCGAAGCGCAATACGGGGCTGGTGGGCGGAGTGGGCCGCCTGATCGCAACACTCGCGCTGGGCGCGGCGGCGGCGCTGGGCGTCGCGACGCACGCCCAGGCCGATACGACGTTCCTGAACGTGTCCTACGACCCGACGCGCGAGTTGTACCAGGACTTCAACCAGGCGTTCGGCAAGGCGTGGAAGGCGCAGACGGGCGAGACGGTCAACTTCAAGCAGTCGCACGGCGGCTCGGGCGCGCAGGCGCGCTCGGTGCTCGACGGCCTGCAGGCCGACGTCGTGACGCTGGCGCTCGCCTACGACATCGACGCGATCGCCAACAAGGGGCTCGTCAACAAGGACTGGCAGAAGCGCCTGCCCGACAACGCATCGCCGTACACGTCGACGATCGTGTTCCTGGTGCGCAAGGGCAACCCGAAAGGGATCAAGGACTGGGATGACCTGACCAAGCCGGGCATCTCGATCGTCACGCCGAACCCGAAGACGTCGGGTGGGGCGCGCTGGAACTACCTGGCCGCATGGTCATACGCGGTCCACAAGCCGGGCGGCAACGAGCAGAGCGCGAAGGAATTCGTGACGAAGCTCTACAAGAACGCGGGCGTGCTCGACTCGGGCGCGCGCGGTGCGACGACGAGCTTCGTGCAGCGCGGGATCGGCGACGTGCTGATCGCGTGGGAGAACGAGGCGTTCCTGTCGGTCAAGGAATTCGGCACCGACAAGTTCGAGATCGTCGTGCCGTCGGTGAGCATCCTGGCCGAGCCGCCCGTTGCCGTGGTCGACAAGGTGGTCGACAAGAAGGGCACGCGCAAGCTGGCCGAGGCCTACCTGAATTTCCTGTACAGCCCGCAGGGCCAGGAAATCGCGGCACGCAACTACTACCGTCCGCGTTCGAAGAACGTGCCGGCGGACCTGACGAAGCAGTTTCCGAAGCTGAAGCTGTACACGGTCGACGACACGTTCGGCGGCTGGACGAATGCGCAGAAGACGCATTTCGCGGACGGCGGCGTGTTCGACTCGATCTACAAGCCGCAGTAACGCCAGGCAGCAAACCACAACGACAGCGGCGCGCCACGACAGCGCGCCGCATCCCCGACGGCCCGCCGGCGCGACTCCCCGCGCCGGCGTTTGCGTCGGACCCGTGAGCAGCAACGACCCAGCAAGAGCATCCGATGACGACGTACACCTTTCGCAAGCCGAGCGCGCTGCCCGGTTTCGGCGTGACGCTCGGCATCACGGTGGCCTATTTGAGCCTCGTGGTGCTGATCCCGCTCGCCGCCACGTTCCTGAAGACCGCGACGCTGTCGTGGGACCAGTTCGTCACCGCCGTCGCGTCGCCGCGCGTACTCGCGTCGTACCGGCTGACGTTTGCCTCCGCGCTCGGCGGTGCGGTGATCAATGCCGTGTTCGGCTTTCTCGTCGCGTGGGTGCTGGTGCGCTACACGTTCCCGTTCAAGCGGCTCGTCGACGCGATCGTCGACCTGCCGTTCGCGCTGCCGACGTCGGTCGCCGGCATCTCGCTTGCCGCCGTCTACGCGACCAACGGCTGGGTGGGCCAGTATCTCGCGCCGTTCGGCATCAAGATCGCGTTCACGCCGGTCGGCGTGCTGGTGGCGCTGACCTTCATCGGGCTGCCGTTCGTCGTGCGCACCGTGCAGCCGGTGCTCGAGGATTTCGAGCGCGAGCAGGAAGAGGCCGCCGCGTGCCTCGGCGCAACGCGCTGGCTGACGTTCCGCCGCGTCGTGCTGCCGGCCGTGCTGCCCGCGCTGCTCACCGGCTTCGCGCTGGCGTTCGCGCGCGCGCTCGGCGAGTACGGGTCGGTGATCTTCATCGCCGGTAACGTGCCGATGAAATCCGAGATCACGTCGCTGCTGATCATCACGAAGCTCGAGCAGTACGACTACGCGGGCGCGACCGCGCTGGCGGTCGTGATGCTGGTCGTGTCGTTCCTGATGCTGCTGCTCATCAACACGCTGCAGTGGTATCTGCAGCGCCGCACGAGCAAGGGCGCGAGCGGCCCCGCGCCCGCGACCGTCACCGTTGCCGCGACTGCCGCCGGAGGCCAGCAATGAGCCAGGAGTCCACCGCCGTGCTGAACAACCCGTCCGCCGCGCGCGTGCGCGCCGCGAAACAACCGGATCCCGTCAGCGAGCCGCGCGCCGTGCGCTGGCTGCTGATCGGCGTCGCGCTGGCGTTTCTCGCGTTCTTCCTCGTCGTGCCGCTCGCCGCGGTGTTCTTCGAGGCGCTGCGCAAGGGCGTCGGCTTCTATCTCGAATCGCTCGCGGATCCCGACGCATGGTCGGCGATCAAGCTGACGCTGACCGTCGCCGTGATCGCGGTGCCGCTGAACCTCGTGTTCGGCGTGTGCGCGTCGTGGGCGATCGCGAAGTTCGAATTCCGCGGCAAGGCGTTGCTGACGACGCTGATCGACCTGCCGTTCTCCGTGTCGCCGGTGATCTCGGGCCTCGTCTACGTGCTGCTGTTCGGTGCGCAGGGCTGGCTCGGACCGTGGCTGCAGGGCCACGACGTGCAGATCATCTTCGCGGTGCCGGGCATCGTGCTCGCGACGATCTTCGTCACGTTCCCGTTCGTCGCGCGTGAACTGATCCCGCTGATGCAGGCGCAGGGCACCGACGAGGAGGAGGCCGCGCGCGTGCTGGGCGCATCGGGCTGGCAGATCTTCCGGCGCGTGACGCTGCCGAACGTGAAGTGGGGCCTGCTGTACGGCGTGATCCTGTGCAATGCGCGCGCGATGGGCGAGTTCGGCGCGGTGTCGGTCGTGTCCGGCCACATCCGCGGCGTGACCGACACGATGCCGCTGCACGTCGAGATCCTGTACAACGAATACAACTTCGCGGCGGCGTTCGCGGTGGCGTCGGTGCTGGCGCTGCTCGCGCTCGTCACGCTCGCGCTGAAGCTGCTCGCCGAGCGTCACCTCGCCGCCGAACTGGCCGGCGCACGCGATGACGTTCCCGCTCATGCCGGCCCCGCCGCCGCCATTTCGTCGAAATCGTAAAGAGGCAACCAGAATGGGTATCACCGTCCGTCACCTTCAGAAGCGCTTCGGCGATTTCACCGCGCTCGACAACGTGTCGCTCGACTTTCCGCCGGGCGAGCTCGTCGCCCTGCTCGGGCCGTCCGGTTGCGGCAAGACCACGCTGCTGCGCGTGATCGCGGGCCTCGAGCACGCGGACGCCGGCCAGGTCGTGCTGCAAGGGCTCGACGTCGCGTCGGTCGGCGCGCGCGAGCGCCAGGTCGGTTTCGTGTTCCAGCATTACGCGCTGTTCCGCCACATGACCGTGTTCGAGAACGTCGCGTTCGGGCTGCGCGTGAAGCCGCGCCGCGAGCGGCCGTCGGAAGCCGTGATCCGCGAGAAAGTGCACGAACTGCTGAAGCTCGTGCAGCTCGACTGGCTCGCGCAGCGCTACCCGTCCGAGCTGTCGGGCGGCCAGCGCCAGCGGATCGCGCTGGCCCGCGCGCTCGCGGTCGAGCCGAAGGTGCTGCTGCTCGACGAGCCGTTCGGCGCGCTCGACGCGAAGGTGCGCAAGGAACTGCGCGGCTGGCTGCGGCGCCTGCACGACGACCTGCACATCTCGACGATCTTCGTCACGCACGACCAGGAGGAGGCGCTGGAAGTGGCCGACCGGATCGTCGTGCTGAACCGCGGTCATGTGGAGCAGGTCGGCAGCCCGCAGGACGTCTACGATCATCCGCAAAGCGCGTTCGTCTACGAATTCCTCGGTGCGGCGAACCGGTTGCCGGGCACGGTCGCCGGGCGCGGCTTCGTGGCCGAGGGGGCGGCCGCGCCGATCGCGGTCGACGCCGATTTCGCGGGCCCCGCGAACGCATACGTGCGGCCGCACGACCTGCAGCTGTGGCCGGCCGGCGACGACCATCGCGACGGCATCGCGGTCGACGTGCGCCGCGTGATCCCGCTCGGCGGCTCGGTGCGGGTCGAACTCGAGGCGCGCACGGGCGGCGCACTCGAAGCGGAACTCGATCGCGACGCGTGGCGTGCGCTCGCGCTGCAGGTCGGCGACGGCGCGACGGCCGTGCCGCGCGCGGTCCGCGTGTTTCCCGCGCACTGACGCCCGGCCGCGGTAAAGAGAAGAGGGCGGATACCGCTCCGAATCGACATTCGAACAACGACAGCCTAAGAGGCATACCCATGAATTTTCAGCAATTGCGTTTCGTGCGCGAGGCCGTGCGCCAGAACATGAACCTGACGGAAGTCGCGAACGTGCTGTACACGTCGCAGTCGGGCGTGTCGAAGCAGATCAAGGATCTCGAGGATGAACTGGGCGTCGATATCTTCATCCGGCGCGGCAAGCGGCTCACGGGGCTCACGGAGCCCGGCAAGGCCGTGCACCAGCTGATCGAGCGGATGCTGCTGGATGCGGAAAACCTGCGCCGTGTCGCGCGCCAGTTCGCGGACCAGGACAGCGGCCACCTCGTCGTCGCGACGACCCACACGCAGGCGCGCTACGCGCTGCCGAAGGTGATCCGCCAGTTCACCGAGGTGTTTCCGAAGGTGCATCTCGCGCTGCGCCAGGGCAGCCCGCAGCAGATCGCGCAGATGATCCTGAACGGCGAAGCCGATCTCGGCATCTCGACCGAGGCGCTCGATCGCTATCCGGACATCGTCACGTTCCCGTGCTATTCGTGGCATCACACGGTCGTCGTGCCGAAGGGGCATCCGCTCGTCGGCCGCGAGAACCTGACGCTCGACGAAATCGCCGAGTACCCGATCATCACGTACGACCAGGACTTCACGGGCCGCTCGCACATCGACCAGGCATTCGCGCAGGCCGGCGCCGTGCCCGACGTCGTGCTGACTGCAATCGACGCGGACGTGATCAAGACCTACGTCGAGCTCGGCATGGGGATCGGCGTCGTCGCGGCGATGGCGTTCGATCCGCAGCGCGACACCGGGCTCGTCGCGCTCGACACGCAGCACCTGTTCGAGGCGAGCACGACGCGGGTCGGATTGCGCAAGGGCGCATTCCTGCGCGCGTATGCGTACCGGCTGATCGAGATGTTCGCGCCGCATCTTAACGAAGCGGAAATCGCCGGGCTGCTGCGCGAAGCGGTCTGACGGCCGGACGATGTTCCGGGGGCGCGGCAGGCGCCCTTCGGACGCGTTGCATCGGGCGCCGATGCTGCATCCGCCATCTCAGGGCGTGCCGACGCGTCGGTCCTTCGATCGAAGCTGTCGCTCACGAGCCGGGTTGCCGTGAGCGGCGGCCGTCAACCAATCGCAGGTCAACAGAAAAACAAGAGGGCGCATGCGCGTGCCTCGCTTCGATCATGTAACGCGCCGCAATCGGCACGTGCAACCGCGCGCTCCGAATAAACCCTTAAATATTGATCAGACGGGTTGCGCGTCGATCCGAAACGGTACAGCATAGCTTCCACTCCGCCGGCGTCCCGCCGGCGGTGGCGCGTCGACGACAGCACGCGCCAGGCAGTCGGCCGTCTGCCTCGCTTCCATTCCGTGGTACCGACAAGCAGCAACGATGGCCAATGCCCGGGAAGTGTAGCGCAAACGTTTGCTCACATTAAAACAACAGTCAAACAATAATCTGGCCCGTCGGGCCAGTCGCCAGGAGATGTGTATGAATGTCCTCTTTCGCCGTCGCTTCCTGACCGCCGCGCTTGCCGCCGTCGCGGTCGCTGCCGCACCGGCCGTCCATGCGCAGGCTGCGGCCAAGCCGAAGGTCGCGCTCGTGATGAAGTCGCTCGCCAACGAGTTCTTCCTGACGATGGAAAACGGCGCGAAGGAATACCAGAAGCACAACGCCGGCCAGTTCGACCTGATCACGAACGGCATCAAGGACGAGACCGACACCGCGAACCAGATCCGCATCGTCGAGCAGATGATCGTGTCGAAGGTCGATGCGATCGTGCTCGCCCCAGCCGATTCGAAGGCGCTCGTGCCGGTCGTGAAGAAGGCGGTCGACGCGGGCATCACCGTCGTGAACATCGACAACCGGCTCGACCCGGAAGTACTGAAGTCGAAGAACCTGAACGTGCCGTTCGTCGGCCCCGACAACCGCAAGGGCGCGCGCAAGATCGGCGACTACCTCGCGAAGCGGCTGAAGGCGGGCGACCAGGTCGGCATCCTCGAGGGCGTGTCGACGACGACCAACGCGCAGCAGCGCACCGCCGGCTTCGAGGACGCGATGAAGGCGGGCGGGATGAAGGTCGTGTCGGTGCAGTCGGGCGAATGGGAGATCGACAAGGGCAATGCGGTCGCGTCCGCGATGCTCAACGAATACCCGAACCTGCGTGCGTTGCTGTGCGGCAACGACAACATGGCGATCGGCGCCGTGTCGGCCGTGCGCGCGGCGGGCAAGCAGGGCAAGGTGTTCGTGGTCGGCTACGACAACATCAACGCGATCAGGCCGATGCTGAAGGACGGCCGCGTGCTCGCGACCGCCGACCAGTACGCGGCGAAGCAGGCCGTGTTCGGCATCGACACGGCGCTCAAGGCGATCGCCGAGCATCGCAAGCAGGCAGACATGTCCGGCGTGGTCGAGACGCCGGTGGATCTCGTGACGAAGTAACGCCGCCCCGTCGCAGCCGCCGGCCTCAAGAATCGGGCCCGGCGGCCGTTATACGGAGTGAGCGCGATCACGGCCACTGCATGCACATGCACTTGTGAGCGTCACACCCGCGCGCCGCGTGCGCGCGGCCGCAACCAGGATCGCGATGGAACCGACCTTCCAACCCTCCCGTTCAGCCGTTCCCGTGCTGTCCGTCTCCGGTGTGGGCAAGACCTACGCCGAACCGGTGCTCGCCGACGTCACGTTGACGCTCGTGCCGGGTGAAGCGCTCGCGCTGACGGGCGAGAACGGCGCCGGCAAGAGCACGCTGTCGAAGATCATCGGCGGGCTCGTCGACCCGACCGCCGGCACGATGCAACTCGGCGGCCAGGCCTACGCGCCGGCGAGCCGCACGCAGGCCGAGGCGCTCGGCGTGCGCATGGTGATGCAGGAGCTGAACCTGCTGCCGACGCTGACGGTCGCCGAGAACCTGTTCCTGAACCGTCTGCCGCGGCGCTTCGGCATCATCGATCGCGCGCGGCTGCGCGACGATGCGCGTGCCGCGATGGCGCAGGTCGGGCTCGACGCGGTCGATCCCGATACGCCGGTCGGTGCGCTCGGCATCGGCCACCAGCAGATGGTCGAGATCGCGCGCAACCTGATCGGCGACTGCCGTGTGCTGATCCTCGACGAACCGACCGCGATGCTGACCGCGCGCGAGGTCGAACTGCTGTTCGAGCAGATCGACCGGCTGAAGGCGCGCGGCGTGGCGATCGTCTACATCTCGCACCGGCTCGAGGAACTCGCGCGGGTCGCCGAGCGTGTCGCGGTGCTGCGCGACGGCCGGCTCGTGCACGTCGGCGACATGGCCGCGACGACGTCCGACGGGCTCGTCACGCTGATGGTCGGGCGCGAGGTCGGCGAGCACATCGACCTCGGCGCGCGCCGCATCGGCGCGCCGCGCCTCGTCGTGTCGGGCATGACGCGCGGCACGGCCGTGCAGGACGTGTCGCTCGAAGTGCGCTCGGGCGAAATCTTCGGCATCTCGGGGCTGATCGGTGCCGGGCGCACCGAATTGCTGCGGCTGATCTACGGTGCGGACACGCCGGACGCCGGGATGATCGCGGTCGGCGATCCGCTGAAGCCGGCGCGCATCGGCTCGCCCGTCGACGCGGTGAAGCACGGCATCGCGCTGATCACCGAGGACCGCAAGGGCGAAGGGCTGCTGCTGTCGCAGTCGGTCACGTCGAACGTGTCGCTCGGCCAGCTCGACCGGCTCGCGCGCGGCGGCATCGTCGATACGACGCGCGAGACGGCGCTCGCCGAGCAGCAGATCGACGCGCTGCGGATCCGCACCCACGGCGCCGCGCAGGCGGTCGGCGAACTGTCGGGCGGCAACCAGCAGAAGGTCGTGATCGGCCGCTGGCTCGCGCGCGACATGGGCGTGCTGCTGTTCGACGAGCCGACCCGCGGGATCGACGTCGGCGCCAAATTCGAGATCTACACGCTGATGGGCGCGCTCGCGCGCGAGGGCCGTGCGCTGGTGGTCGTCTCGAGCGACCTGCGCGAGCTGATGCTGATCTGCGACCGGATCGGCGTGATGTCGGCCGGCCGCATGACCGCCGTGTTCGAACGCGGCAACTGGACCCAGGATGCGCTGCTGGCCGCGGCGTTCGCCGGCTTCGGCCGCGCAGCGCTGCCGGACGGCGCACGCCATCCGGATGCGGAAAGCGCGCCGCGCGCGGCTTCCGCCTCTTCGACGACAGGACGACAGCAATGACCCAGCCTCCCGTATCCCCGAGCGACGCCGGCGCGCAGCAGGACGTGACCGGGCGCCGCGCGCGCACGCTGTCCGGCACGCGGCTCGGCGTGTCGAACTATCTCGGGCTCGCCGGCGCGCTCGCCGCGATGATCGTGCTGTTCTCGACGCTCAGCTCGCATTTCCTGACCTACGATACGTTCAGCACGATCGCGAACCAGATCCCCGATCTCGTCGTGATGTCGGTCGGGATGACGTTCGTGCTGATCATCGCCGGCATCGACCTGTCGGTCGGCTCGGTGCTCGCGCTGGCCGCGTCGATGGTCAGCGTGGCCGCGCTGAAATGGCATTGGGGGCCGCTGCCCGCCGCGCTGATCGGGATCGCGGTCGCGACCGTGACCGGCTCGCTGACGGGCGCGATCACGGTGGGCTGGCGGATTCCGTCGTTCATCGTGTCGCTCGGCGTGCTCGAGGCCGCGCGCGGTGTCGCGTACCAGCTGACGAATTCGCGCACGGCCTACATCGGCGACGCGTTCGATTTCCTGTCGAACCCGATCGCGCTCGGCATCTCGCCGGCGTTCCTGATCGCGGTCGCGGTGATGATCGCGGCGCAGTTCGTGCTCACGCGCACCGTGTTCGGGCGCTATCTTGTCGGTATCGGCACGAATGAAGAAGCCGTCCGGCTTGCCGGGGTTAACCCGCGGCCGTATAAAATCCTCGTATTCGCACTGATGGGCGCGCTCGCGGGGCTCGCGTCGTTGTTCCAGATCTCGCGGCTCGAGGCCGCCGACCCGAACGCGGGCGTGGGCCTCGAACTGCAGGTGATCGCAGCCGTCGTGATCGGCGGCACGAGCCTGATGGGCGGGCGCGGCTCGGTGATCAGCACGTTCTTCGGCGTGTTGATCATTTCCGTGCTGGCCGCGGGGCTGGCGCAGATCGGCGCGAACGAGCCGACCAAACGGATCATCACCGGGGCGGTGATCGTGGTGGCGGTCGTGCTCGATACGTATCGCAGCCGGCGCGCGCGCGCCCGGTAAAACTACACAGAAAGCAGACCAGAGAGAAACGGGAAATGGCGACGATCAAGGATGTGGCGGCCATGGCGGGCGTGTCGTTTACGACCGTCTCGCACGTGGTGAACAATTCGCGGCCGGTGTCCGCGGATGTGCGTGCGAAGGTCGAAGGCGCGATCCGCGAGCTGAACTACGTGCCGTCGGCCGTGGCGCGCTCGCTGAAGGCGCGCTCGACGGCGACCATCGGCCTCGTCGTGCCGAACAGCACGAATCCGTACTTCGCGGAGCTTGCGCGCGGCATCGAGGACCAGTGCGCGGCCAACGGCTATTGCGTGTTCTTCTGCAACTCGGACGACGATCCCGTGAAGCAGCGCAACTACCTGCGCGTGCTGCAGGAAAAGCGCATCGACGGGCTGATCGTCGCGTCGGCCGGCGAGGACGCGGTGCTCGCACAGACGCTCGCCGACGCGCATGCGCCGCTCGTCGTCGTCGACCGCAACATCGAGGGGCTCGCGGCCGATCTCGTGCAGATCGACCACGAACGCGGCGCCTACCTGGCGACGCGTCATCTGCTCGAACTCGGGCACGCGAAGATCGGCTGCATCACCGGGCCGACCGACACGGCCGTCAGCGCGATGCGCGTGCACGGCTTCATCCGCGCGATGGCCGAGCGCGGGATCGACATCGTGCCGGGCGCGATCGCGGAAAGCGATTTTTCGTGCCTGGGCGGCTATCACGCGGCATCGCGGCTGTTCGAGTCGGTGCACCCGAGCGCGATTTTCGCGGGCAACGACCTGATGGGCGTCGGTGCGCTGCGCGCGGCGGCCGAGCGCGGCATGCGCGTGCCGGACGACTGCTCGATCATCGGCTTCGACGACATCGAATTCTCCCGTTATACCTATCCGGCGCTGTCGACGGTCGGCCAGTCGGTGCGCGCCCTCGGCGAAATGGCCGCGCAGACGCTGATCGAGCGGATCGGCGGCGGCTCGACGGCCGCGCCGAGCCGTCGCCGCGTCGTGTCGCCGCGCCTGGTGCTGCGCGAATCGACGGCGGTCTACCGCGAGCCGGCCGCGCCTGGTGCTCGCCCATGACGGCGCGTGCGGCAGGCGCCGGCCGCGTGACGGTGGTCGGCAGCCTCAACATGGATCTCGTCGTACGGGCGTCGCGGCTGCCGTTGCCGGGCGAAACGCTCGCCGGTCACGCGTATGCGCAGGCCGCGGGGGGCAAGGGCGGCAACCAGGCCGTCGCGGCCGCACGGCTCGGCGCGCAGGTCGCGATGATCGGCTGCGTCGGCGCGGATGCGCACGGCACCGCGCTGCGGGCCGGCCTCGAGACCGAAGGCATCGACTGCTCGCGGCTCGCGACGAGCAAGACGGCGTCGACCGGCGTCGCCTTGATCGTCGTCGACGACGCCAGCCAGAACACGATCGTGATCGTCGCGGGCGGCAACGGCGAAGTCACGACGGATACGGTGGCGCGGCACGAGGCGGCGCTGGCCGCGACCGACGTGCTGATCTGCCAGCTCGAGACGCCGCCGGACGCCGTGTTCGCCGCGCTGTCGGCCGGGCGGCGGCTCGGCCGCACCGTGGTGCTCAATCCGGCGCCTGCCGTCGCGCCGCTGCCGGACGGCTGGCTGCCGCTGGTCGATTACCTGATTCCGAACGAAGTCGAGGCGGCCGCGCTGACCGGGCTGCCGGTGCGCAATCCGGCCGAGGCGGAAGCCGCGGCGCGTGCGTTGCGGGCAGCCGGCGCGCGCAATGTGCTGATCACGCTCGGCGCGCGCGGCGTGTTCGCGCTGACGGACGACGGCGCGGCGCGCCACTATCCGGCCCCCGTCGTCAAGGCGGTCGACACGACCGCGGCGGGCGACACCTTCATCGGCGGTTTCGCCGCACGGCTCGCGGCCGGCGCGGACGTCGATGCCGCGATCCGCTTCGCGCAACGCGCGGCGGCGCTGTCGGTCACGCGCGCAGGCGCGCAGCCGTCGATTCCCACGCTCGCCGAACTGGCCGAATAGGGCTGGATCGCGCATGCCGGCCGGCGCGTGCGACAACAGGCGGCCGGCCATCTTTCCCCACTTGTCTGACCTCGATTGCTTGCCGTGCGCGTTCGCGAAGCGGGCCGGCGATGCTTCGCCCCTATTATTCTGGAATCTGTAATGAACTGGTGAATTGCTGAAAAAATTGATGTGAATACCATCAAGCTGCGCAACATCCGGTCGTAAATACACCTGGGCGAAACACTGTTTCGAAAAACGGGCCTTGCCCGTTCACGACGACGCAATACAGGAAGAATGATGGTGATCGGAAACCTGACGATACGTGCGCGCATCGGTTTGACGATGGCGTTTCTCGCGGTACTGCTGGGCGTGATTGGCGTACTCGGCGTGTACGGGATGACGCGCTCGAACGATGCGACGCGCGAGATTTTCACGAACCAGATGCCGAGCGCGGTCGACGTGGCCGTTGCCGAAATGTACGCGGCGCGCGAGCGCCTGGCGCTCGATCGCGCCGCGCTGCTGGCGGGCACGCCCGACTCGGCTGCGGCCGTGGAACGCAGCCGCGCGATGCGCACGCAGTCCGACGCGTGGTGGCAAAAATACCTTGCACTGCCGCGCGGCCCGGAGGAAGACCGGCTCGCGCAGGACGTCGCCGCGAAGCGGCAGGCGCTGCAGCGCAGTTGCGACGCGTTCGGAGGGCTGGTCGCGGCGGGCGACCACGACCGGATCGGCGAGGGCGCCAAGCAGCTCTCGACGCTTTATAACGAGCTCTCGGTTGCGGGCGAAGCACTGCGCAATTTCCAGTTCACCGACGGGCAGGCGGGCTTCGACCGCGCGGAATCGTTGTACGAGACGCTGCGCGTGCTGTCGATCGTCCTGCTGGCGGCCGGTCTGGTTGCCGCCGCGTTTTCCTGGCTGACGCTCAGCCGTGCGATCGGCCGTCCGCTCGCGGACGCGCTCGCGCATTTCGACGCGATCGCCGCGGGCGACCTGCGCCGCTCGATCGTCGTGCATCGGCGCGACGAAATGGGCCAACTCCTGGACGGTCTCGCGAGGATGCAGCGCGGCCTCGTCGACACGGTGCGTACCGTGCGCGGCGGCAGCGAGTCGATCGCGACCGCGGCGCGCCAGATCGCCGCCGGCAACATCGACCTGTCGTCGCGCACTGAAGAGCAGGCGTCCGCGCTGCAGGAAACCGCATCGAGCATGGAGCAGCTGACCGGCACCGTGAAGCAGAACGCGGACAATGCGCGGCAGGCAAGCTCGCTGGCCGCGAACGCGTCGGAGATTGCAAACAAGGGCAATACGGTGGTCGGCCAGGTGGTCGGCACGATGGGCGAGATCAACGACAGCTCCGCGAAGATCGCGGACATCATCGCGATCATCGAGGGAATCGCGTTCCAGACCAACATCCTGGCGCTGAACGCGGCGGTCGAGGCCGCGCGCGCCGGCGAGGAAGGCCGAGGCTTCGCGGTCGTGGCGGGCGAGGTGCGCAGTCTCGCGCAGCGTTCGTCGAGCGCGGCCAAGGAGATCAAGATGCTGATCGACGCGTCGGTGGAGCGCATCCGGACGGGGTCGACGCTGGTCGACGAAGCCGGCCGCACGATGAGCGACGTGATCGGCGCGGTGCAGCGCGTGACCGACATCATGGGCGAGATCGCGGCGGCGTCCGAGGAACAGAGCGGCGGCATCGACCAGGTCGCGCGCGCGGTCGCGCAGATGGACGAGGTCACCCAGCAGAACGCCGCGCTCGTCGAGGAAGCGGCGGCCGCCGCGCAATCGCTCGACGAACAGGCCGCGCGCCTGCGCGAGACGGCGTCGGTGTTCCGGATCGACGACGACGCGGCGCAGCCGGCGACCGCTGCCGCCGCACGTCAGGCGCCGCGCGCGGTGCCCGCAGCGGCTGCGGTGCCGGTTTCGCCGCCCGCGCCGGCCGTGGCGCGCAACGATCGTGATGCAGCGCCGAAGCGCGCCGCGCCGGTGCGCAAGCCGGCTGCCGCGGCCGCCGCGCCCGCTCCGGTGGCTGCCGGCGCCGACGACTGGGAAACGTTCTGATTCGCGCGTGACGCGCATCTTTTCGCGGTAACGCTCCCCGGTATCTCTCCCCGTATCTCTCCCCATTTGGCAGCACACGACGCCCGCGACATGCGGGCGTCGTCGTTTCGACCGATGGAATGTGACAGCTCACGTGAACGTTCGTGCGTCGCCGCGCGCTGCGTGTTCGCATCCGCACTACGGGTATCTCCGGACGATGCGAAAAAAATTTGTAACGGCGCGCGCGGTGTGTCGTCGTAAACGTCCGCTCGAACGTCTAGGGATGAAGGGGGAGTGGAGGGTGCCGCGACGACGACGGAGGTGTCCAACGCACGAGACGTTCCGATGCTCGACGAGACGTCGCGGATGCCGTTTCTGCGACACGGGAGATCGATTGTAAAGCGTCGAAATGCGTTGTCCAAGCGGTGTTGTCGAGAATGACGAACTTCATACGAAGAGTTCGTGAAAAAAAATAAGAAAGGGTTTAGGATGAATTCGAACGCGCTTGCTTCTGCGCAGTCATAGAAGGCAGGCACGTCTTCAGACTCAGGCGAGGGAGGTAGCATGGATATTTACAGCAGCTTCGCGAACCGCTTCGAAAAAACGCGAGAGGAAGAGTTCTCGCTGGAGGAGTACCTCGCGCTCTGCAAGAACGATCCGTCAGCGTACGCCACGGCTGGCGAACGCATGCTGGCTGCAATCGGGGAACCCGAACAAATCGATACCCGCATCGACCCGCGCCTGTCGCGGATCTTCGCGAACAAGGTTATCAAGGTCTATCCCGCGTTCCGTGAATTCTACGGAATGGAGGAAGTGATCGAGCAGGTGGTCGCGTACTTCCGCCACGCTGCGCAAGGGCTCGAAGAGAAGAAGCAGATTCTCTACCTGCTCGGCCCGGTGGGCGGCGGCAAGTCGTCGATCGCCGAGCGCCTGAAGCAGCTGATGGAGCGCGTGCCGTTCTATGCGCTGAAGGGTTCGCCCGTCAACGAATCGCCGCTCGGGCTGTTCGACTACGACGAAGACGGCCCGATCCTCGAAGAGCAGTACGGCATTCCGCGCCGCTACCTGAAGAGCATCCTGAGTCCGTGGGCCGTCAAGCGCCTGCACGAATACAACGGCGACATCCGCCAGTTCCGCGTGGTACGCCGCTTTCCGTCGATCCTCCGGCAGATCGGCATCGCGAAGACGGAACCTGGCGACGAGAACAACCAGGACATCTCGTCGCTCGTCGGCAAGGTCGACATCCGCAAGCTCGAACAGTATGCGCAGGACGACGCCGATGCGTACAGCTACTCGGGCGGCCTGTGCCTGGCGAACCAGGGCCTGCTCGAATTCGTCGAAATGTTCAAGGCGCCGATCAAGGTGCTGCACCCGTTGCTGACCGCGACGCAGGAAGGCAACTTCAAGGGCACCGAAGGATTCGGCGCGATTCCGTTCGACGGCGTGATCCTCGCGCACTCGAACGAGTCGGAGTGGAAGGCCTTCCGCAACAACCGCAACAACGAGGCACTGCTCGACCGGATCTTCGTCGTGAAGGTGCCGTACTGCCTGCGCGTGTCGGAAGAGATCAAGATCTACGAGAAGCTGATCCGCAACTCGTCGCTGGCCGAGGCCGTGTGCGCGCCGGGCACGCTGAAGATGATGTCGCAGTTCTCGGTGCTGTCGCGCCTGCACGAGCCGGAGAATTCGAGCCTGTTCTCGAAGATGCAGGTGTATGACGGCGAAAACCTAAAGGACACCGATCCGAAAGCGAAGTCGTACCAGGAGTATCGCGACTACGCGGGCGTGGACGAAGGGATGACCGGCGTGTCGACGCGCTTCGCGTTCAAGATCCTGTCGCGCGTGTTCAACTTCGACTCGAGCGAGGTCGCGGCCAACCCCGTGCACCTGATGTACGTGCTCGAACAGCAGATCGAACGCGAGCAGTTCCCGCCGGAGACCGAGCAGAAGTACCTGTCGTTCGTGAAGGACGTGCTCGCGTCGCGCTACGCGGAGTTCATCGGCAAGGAGATCCAGACGGCTTACCTCGAGTCGTATTCGGAGTACGGGCAGAACATCTTCGACCGCTACGTCACGTATGCGGACTTCTGGATCCAGGACCAGGAATTCCGCGATCACGACACGGGCGAGAGCTTCGACCGCGCCGCGCTGAATGCGGAACTGGAGAAGATCGAGAAGCCGGCCGGGATCAGCAATCCGAAGGATTTCCGCAACGAGATCGTGAACTTCGTGTTGCGTGCACGGGCGGCGAACGCCGGGAAGAACCCCGTGTGGACGAGCTACGAGAAGTTGCGCGTCGTGATCGAGAAGAAGATGTTCTCGAATACCGAGGAACTGTTGCCGGTGATTTCGTTCAACGCCAAGGGTTCGGCGGAGGAGCAGCGCAAGCATGAGGACTTTGTGAACCGGATGGTCGCGAAGGGCTATACGCCGAAGCAGGTGAGGCTGCTTTGCGACTGGTACCTGCGCGTGCGCAAGTCGTCATGACGCGCGCGGTACCGCGCCCGTGCGGCGAGTCCGTACGGGCGCTTTCAGAGGCGCCGCCCGCATGACGGCAGACGGCATGCGCGGCGAGTGCCCCGGCAGATCGACTTTCGAGCGGGAGACCGGGAGTGCTTCATCAAATCATCGACCGCAGGCTGGCCGGCAAGAACAAGAGCATCGCCAACCGCGAACGCTTTCTGCGTCGCGTCAAGAACTACATTCGTCGTGCCGTGTCCGACGCGGTGCGCGACCGTAGCATCAAGGATATCCAGAGCACGCAAAGCATCACGATTCCGCGCAAGGACATCGCCGAGCCGAATTTCCGGCACGCGCCGGGCGGGCGTCGCGAATACGTGCACCCGGGCAACGAGGACTACGTGCGCGGCGACAAGATTCCGCGTCCGCAGGGCGGCTCGGGCGGCGGCGGCAGTCAGGCGAGCAACGAAGGCGAAGGGCAGGACGACTTCGTGTTCGAGCTGTCCCGCGACGAATTCATGCAGTACTTCTTCGACGACCTCGAACTGCCGCGCCTCGTGAAGACGCACCTGCTGACGGTGCCGAGCTGGAAGAACGTGCGCGCGGGCTGGTCGGCGGAAGGCACGCCGAACAACATCGACGTCGTGCGCTCGCTGCGCAGCGCGCTCGGGCGACGCATCGCGCTCGGTTCGCCGCTCGTCAACGAGCTGCGCGAACTCGAAGCGCGGCTCGAGGTGATGAAGCTCGATCCGGAAGACCGTCGCGAGGATATCGCGACGCTCGAGGCCGAGATCCATCACCTGAAGGGGCGCATCTGGCGGATCCCGTTCATCGATCCGTTCGACCTGCGCTACATCAACCGCGTGAAGCAGCCGCAACCGTCGAGCCAGGCCGTGATGTTCTGCCTGATGGACGTGTCGGGCTCGATGGACGAGCAGCGCAAGGATCTCGCGAAACGCTTCTTCATCCTGCTGTACTTGTTCCTGAAGCGCAACTACGAGCGCATCGAGGTCGTGTTCATCCGTCACCACACGCGCGCCGAGGAGGTCGACGAGGACACCTTCTTCCATTCGACCGAAAGCGGCGGCACCGTCGTGTCGAGCGCGCTCGAGCTGATGCGCAAGGTGATGAACGAGCGTTACTCGCCGACCGAGTGGAACATCTACGGCGCGCAGGCGTCCGACGGCGACAACTGGACTGACGATTCGCCGAAGTGTCGCAAAATCCTGGAAGAGGATATCCTCACCAAGACGCGTTACTTCGCGTATATCCAGGTCGCCCCGGAAGAGCAGAACCTGTGGCTGGAGTACGCACAGCTGGCGCTGTCGCAACCGCACCTCGCGATGAAGAAAGTCGAATCGGCTGCCGATATTTACCCGGTATTTCGCGAATTGTTCGAAAAGCAGGTGGAAATGTCATGACGACCCGCCATCTGCACAACGAGTCGCGCGGCTATGCGCCGCGCCCTTCCGGCGACGACACGGCCGGCCCTGCCGCATCGCAGCAAAGCGGCCGGACCGAACCGGCGGCGCCGGCCGCCGACTTGCCCGGTGCCGGGCAGAAGGAAGCGCGTATGAACGTTGCCGAACGCAAGCCGCTGCCGTGCCCGTCCGACTGGACGTTCGAGCTGCTCGAGGAATACGACACGCACATCTCGCAGGTCGCCGAGCAGTACGAGCTCGACATCTATCCGATCCAGCTCGAGCTGATCAGCGCCGAGCAGATGATGGATGCGTACGCGTCGGTCGGGATGCCGGTCAACTATCGCCACTGGTCGTTCGGCAAGCACTTCCTCGCGACCGAGAAAAGCTATCGCCGCGGCCAGATGGGCCTCGCGTACGAAATCGTCATCAACTCGAATCCCTGCATCGCGTATCTGATGGAAGAGAACACGATGACGATGCAGGCGCTCGTCATCGCGCACGCGGCGTACGGGCACAACTCCTTCTTCAAGGGCAACTACCTGTTCCGGCTGTGGACCGACGCGCACGCGATCATCGACTATCTCGTGTACGCGAAGAACTACGTCGCCGAATGCGAGGAGCGCTACGGCCTCGATCGCGTCGAGGAACTGCTCGATTCGTGCCATGCGCTGATGAACTACGGCGTCGACCGCTACAAGCGGCCGCAGAAGCCGTCGTTGTCGAAGGAGGCCGCGCTGCGGCGCGAGCGCGAGGCGTATCTGCAGTCGCAGGTCAACGAGCTGTGGCGCACGCTGCCGGGCAAGAAGCCCGAGCAGATGGAGGAGCAGGAAGGACGCTATCCGCCTGAGCCGCAGGAGAACCTGCTGTATTTCGCGGAGAAGAACGCGCCGCTGCTCGAGCCGTGGGAGCGGGAAGTGATCCGCATCGTGCGCAAGATCGGCCAGTACTTCTATCCGCAGCGGCAGACGCAGGTGATGAACGAAGGCTGGGCGACGTTCTGGCACTACACGCTGCTGAATACGCTGTACAACCAGGGCAAGCTGGAAGACGGCTTCATGATGGAGTTCCTGCACTCGCACAGCAACGTGGTCTACCAGCCGCCCGTCACGAAGCCGTACTACAGCGGGATCAATCCGTATGCGCTCGGCTTCTCGATGATGAGCGACATCCGCCGGATCTGCGAGGCGCCGACGGAAGAGGACTACAAGTGGTTTCCGGAGATCGCGGGCACCCCGTGGCTGCCGGCGATGCACTACGCGATGCGCAACTTCAAGGACGAGAGCTTCATCGCGCAGTACCTGTCGCCGAACCTGATCCGCGAGATGCGGCTGTTCTCGGTGCTCGACGACGACATGCGCGATTCGCTCGAGGTTTCGGCGATCCACGACGAGTCCGGCTACCAGTACGTGCGGCAGGCGTTGTCGCGGCAGTACGACATCCATCACCGCGAGCCGAACATCCAGGTGTGGGCCGTGAACACGCGCGGCGACCGCAGCCTCACGCTGCGCCATTTCATGACCGACAACCGCCATCTGTCGAACGACAGCGAGGAAGTGCTCAAGCACATGGCGCGGCTCTGGCAGTTCGACGTGTTCCTGGAAAGCGTCGACGAGGCCGGGACCGTGCGCAAGCGCTACGAGTGCCGCTACGTGCCGCCGGAGGTGCGCGTCTGACGATCGCCCGAGAACAGTTTGCATCGGACGCCAGCCTGAGGGCTGGCGTTTTCATATGACGAACGCGTACCGGGAGAAAAATTTTCTACATCCGGACGAACCCGGAAAGCCCGTTACTTTACATTTCGCTAAAATCCCGTAGGCCGTGCCGCCGGAACCGGTGCCACGTGCGACCGTACGCGACGGCCCGCGAGCCGTCTCGCCCAGAAAGCACTAAAAGGAACAGACCAACCCATGGACGTCCAGACCGACCAAGCTGCGCTGTCCGCGCATGACACCCGGCGGCGCGTGTTCGCCATCGTCGGCGCCTCGTCGGGCAACCTCGTCGAGTGGTTCGACTTCTACATCTACTCGTTCTGCGCGCTGTACTTCGCACCGGCGTTCTTCCCGAGCGGCAACACGACCACGCAGCTGCTGAACACGGCCGGCGTGTTCGCGGCCGGTTTCCTGATGCGTCCGATCGGCGGCTGGCTGTTCGGCCGCATCGCCGACCGTCACGGCCGTCGCACGGCGATGATGATCTCGGTGCTGATGATGTGCGGCGGGTCGCTCGTGATCGCGGTGCTGCCGACCTATGCGCAGATCGGCGCGCTGGCGCCGGCGCTGCTGCTGGTCGCGCGCCTGTTCCAGGGGCTGTCGGTGGGCGGCGAATACGGGACGAGCGCAACCTACATGAGCGAGGTCGCGCTGAAGGGGCGGCGCGGCTTCTTCGCGTCGTTCCAGTACGTGACGCTGATCGGCGGCCAGCTGTGCGCGCTGCTGGTGCTCGTGATCCTGCAGCAGGCGCTGTCGAACGACGAGCTGAAGGCGTGGGGCTGGCGCATTCCGTTCGTCTGCGGGGCGGCGGCCGCGCTGATCTCGCTGTACCTGCGCAAATCGCTCGACGAGACGTCGACGAGCGCATCGCGTGACAAGAAGGACGCGGGCACGATCCGCGGCGTGTGGCAGCACAAGGGCGCCTTCTTCACGGTGGTCGGCTTCACGGCCGGCGGCTCGCTGATCTTCTACACCTTCACGACGTACATGCAGAAATACCTCGTGAACACGGCCGGCATGCATGCGAAGACGGCCAGCAACGTGATGACCGTCGCGCTGCTCGTCTACATGCTGATCCAGCCGGTGTTCGGCGCGCTGTCCGACAAGATCGGCCGCCGCACGTCGATGATCCTGTTCGGCACGTTCGCGGTGATCGGCACGGTGCCGCTGATGCACGCGCTGAAGACCGTCACGAGCCCGACGGCCGCGTTCGCGCTGATCACGATCGCGCTGGCGATCGTCAGCTTCTACACGTCGATCAGCGGCCTCATCAAGGCCGAGATGTTCCCGCCCGAAGTGCGCGCGATGGGCGTCGGCCTGTCGTATGCGGTCGCGAACGCGATCTTCGGCGGCTCGGCCGAGTACGTCGCGCTGTGGTTCAAGTCGATCGGCAGCGAGGAAACCTTCTACTGGTACGTGACGGTGCTGTGCGCGATCTCGCTGATCGTGTCGTGGCGGATGCGCGATCCGAGCAAGGAAGGGTACCTGCGTCACGAACCGTGATCGACAGGGCTGCCCGCCGGGCTGCCCGCATCGACCGGCAACGTGCAACGGGACGGCGCTCCGCCATGCAGGCGGAGCGCCGTTTTTTATGCGTGGCGTTTTCGCATGGGCGCGTGCAAGCTCATCGCGGGGCGCACGATATCGATATCGGAATCGCTTCGTTGTCCGCAGCGGACGATGCGCTTATTCTGAACGCGTAGTTCGTGTGACACCTCCTTGACTGGGATTCGCGCCCGCTGCGTGCAGCGGGCGTTTTTTTGTGCGCATGCGCCGCATGCAGCCGCTGCAAGCCTCATCACGAAACCCGCAGAGCAAAGCACCATTTGTTGGTTCGGAATCGCCGCACGCGCTGATACGTTAGCGGCTTCGCGACGACACACAGCGTTGCGATGTTCCTCGAACCGGCCGCCGCGCGATCCGCGCCGGCCTTCATAACAAATCAGGTCGTGCTCATGAAATTCCACACTCTCGCTACGTGGCTCGTCGGGGCCGCACTCGTTACGGCCGGCACGGTCGCGCACGCGGACCGCCTCGACGACATCAAGAAGGCCGGCGTGCTGCGCGTCGCGACCTTCGACAGCAATCCGCCGTTCGGCTATGTCGACGGCAAGAGCAATCACATCGTCGGCCTCGACGTCGACTATGCGAAGGCGCTGGCCGACAAGCTCGGCGTGAAGCTGCAGCTGCAGCCGACCAATCCCGCGAACCGCATTCCGTTCCTGACCTCCGGCAAGGTCGACCTGGTGCTCGCGAACTTCACGATTACCGACGAGCGCGCGAAGCAGGTCGACTTCAGCATTCCGTACTTCTCGTCGGGCCAGCAGTTCCTCGCGAAGAAGGGCGTGCTGAAATCGGCCGACCAGCTGAACGCGCTGCGCGTCGGTGCGGACAAGGGCACGACGAACGAGATCACGCTGCGCGAGAAATTCCCGAAGGCGACGATCGTCGCGTACGACGACACGCCGTTCGCGTTCGCCGCGCTGCGCGCCGGCAACGTGCAGGCGATCACGCAGGACGGCCCGAAGCTGATCGGCCTGCTCGCGAACGTGCCCGACAAGCAGAACTACGAGATCCCGGCATTCACGATCTCGAACGACTACATGGGCGTCGGCGTGCCGAAGGGCGAGACGCGCCTGCTCGGCTTCGTGAACGACACGCTGAAGGGGCTCGAGGCGAATGGCCGCGCGGGCCAGATCTACGACGCGTGGTTCGGTCCGACGACGAAGACGCCGCTCACGCGCATCTTCCGCATCGGCGACAAGACCTGAGTCGCATGCAGGACGCGCCGCGTTCCGCCATCGGTCGTGCCGGTGCGCGGGGATCGCGGCGTTTTCCGTTTCTCTTGATCGCTTGCTTCGCGCCCGCACCACCATGCTCGGCTTGGCTCCCAAATATCTGTCCTGGCTCTGGCAGGGCTTCCTGCTGACGCTCGGCCTCGCGGCCGCGTCGGCGCTCGCCGCGACGGTCGGCGGACTGCTGCTCGCCGTCATGCGGCATGCGCGCGGCACGGCGCCGCGCACGCTCGCGGCCGGCTATGTCGTCGCGTTCCGCAACACGCCGTTGCTCGTGCAGTTGCTGTTCTGGTATTTCGGCGTCGCGTCGTTGCTGCCCGACACATGGGTCGCGTGGCTGAACGCGCGCCATCAGCTGAGCGCGGGCCCGTTCACGCTCGCATGGCCGTCGTTCGAGTTCGTCGCGGGCTGGTTCGGGTTGAGCGCGTACACGGCCGCGTTCGTCGCCGAGGAATGCGAAGCCGGGCTGCGCGGCGTGCGCCGTGCGCAGCACGATGCGGCCGCGGCGCTCGGCCTCACGCCGATGCAGTCGCTGCGCTACGTCGTGCTGCCGCAGGCCGTGCGCATCGCGCTGCCGCCGTTGTTCGGCCAATACATGAATCTCGTGAAGAACTCGTCGCTCGCGATGGCGATCGGTGTCGCCGAGCTGTCGTACGCGTCGCGGCAGGTCGAGACGGAGACGTTCAAGACCTTTGCCGCCTTCGGTGTCGCGACCGTGCTGTACATCGCCGCGGTGGCCGCGATCGAGGCCGGTGCCTACGCGGCCACGCAATGGCGCGACCGGCTCGGGGCGGGGCGTTGACGATGGATCTCTCGCTGCTGCTCGACAACCTGCCGTACCTGCTCGTCGGCGCATTCCCGGATGGTCCGCTCGGCGGCGCCGCGCTGTCGCTCGTGCTGGCGATCGCGTCGGCCATCGCATCGGCGGTGCTGGGCGTGGCGCTCGGCGTCGCGATGGCGCTCGCGCGCGGCCCGCTGCGCGTGCTGCTGCTCGCGTTCATCGGCTTCTTTCGCGCGATCCCGGTGCTGATGCTGATCTTCTGGACGTACTTCCTGATGCCGATGCTGCTGCACATGGACGTGCCGGGACTCGCGACGGTCGTGTGCGCGCTGGCGCTGATCGGCGGCGCGTATCTCGCGCATGCGGTGCATGCGGGCATCGTCGCGGCCGGCGACGGGCAGTGGCAGGCGGGGCTGTCGCTCGGGCTCACGCGCTGGCAGACCGTGCGCTACGTGCTGCTGCCGCAGGCGATCCGGATCATGACGCCGTCGTTCGTCAATCAGTGGGTCGCGCTCGTGAAGGACACGTCGCTCGCGTATATCGTCGGCGTGCCGGAACTGTCGTTCGTCGCGACGCAGGTGAATAACCGGCTGATGGTGTATCCGGCGCCGATCTTCCTGTTCGTCGCGGCGATCTATCTGGTGCTGTGCACGTCGCTCGACGGTGCGGCGCGCTGGTTGCTGTCGCGTCGTCCTCGCGCGGAGCGCATCGCGCGGGCTGCGGCTGAACGCACGGAACCGGTGCGGTGACGGCGTGCGCGCCGCGTGCAATGCATGCGCGCGTTTCCGGTGATGAAGGTGAGAGCGTGCGGCTATCCGCAGCGGGCCGCGTCGTCGCCGAGCGAGCGGCGACGGGCGTGAAGGTGCTTCAGAACTTCGGTGCTTGAGAACTTCAGCACTTCAGCGCGTCAGCGTCAGGACGCGCTGTAGTGCGTATCGAACACCGAACGCAGCGTCGACGGACCGGTCGCGAAGTCGCCCCACAGCGGGCCGTCGCTCTGCGCGAATGCAAACGGCGTCGTACTGATCGACGCGAGGCGGAAGCGCCATTGCGCCGCTTCCTGGCGGAACGCGGTGAGCTGCATGTCGGACAGCCCCGTCTGCGCGCTCGCGAGCGTGACGAGCGGATCGACCGGGTCGTTCGCGACGCGCACTTCGAAATGCAGGTGCGGACCGGTGGCCGCGCCGGTCATCCCGACCGAGCCGATGCGCTGGCCCTGCTTGACGGTTTCGCCGGTCTTCAGCCCGCGCGCGAACGCGGACAAATGCGCGTAGTAGGTCGAATAACCGTCGGCGTGATCGACGATCACGTAGTGGCCGTAACCGCCCGGATCGGTGCCGACGAACGACACGACGCCGTCGGCCGCCGCATTGACGGGCGTGCCGGACGGTGCGGCGAGGTCGACGCCGGTATGGAATGCCATCGCCTGCGACAGCGGGTGGACGCGTTCGCCGAAGAACGAGCTGATGCGCGTCCACTTGACTGGCATCGTGAACGCGGCCGCTTCGAGCGGCGCGCCGTCGAGCGTGTAGTACGCGCCGTGGTCGGCGCCCGGCGCGCGGAACCAGATCGCCCCGAACGTGCGGCCCGCGACGCGCAGCTCGAGCGCGGTGAGGTGCGGCGTGCCGTTGTTGGTGTCGTACGCGATGCGGTAGTAGTCGCCGCGCTGCGCGCCGGCGCGCAACGCGACCTTCCCGGTGACGAGATCGCCGAGCTGGATGCGCACTTCGGGCGGCACGTCGAGACGGTTCAGCGTATCGGACAGCGTGAGTTCGATGTCGCCCGCGCGCATTCCGTGCTGCTGCTCGGGCGGCGCGAGCTGGAACAGGCTCGTATAGCCGAGCATGTCGTTGCGGTGCGCGCTGAGCGGCGCGAACAGGCCCGGCTGCAGGTTGCGGTCGGTGCGTTCATCGCGTTCGTTGCGCTCGCCGATCGTGCGCGCGAGTTCGCTCGTCACGAAATGCTGCGCGGTGGGAAACGGCGTGTCGGACAGCACGCGCTGCGGCAGCGCGGCCGTGCCCGAATCGACGGCGCCCGGCAGTTGCGAGACGGCCGGCAGCGCGGCAGCGAGACCGAAGGCGGCGAGGGCGCCGAGCACGGCGGCCGGCACGAGCGCGCGCACGAGGCGCTGCGCGCGCCCGGGCGCGAAAGCATCAGGAATTGCGGCAGGCTTGACCAAAGTGTCCACATCCAGGAAAAGCGGTTCAAAGAGGTGTGGGCGTGAACCATCGGCGGCAGATCCGTCGGGTGACGACGGGGCGGGCGACGGGCGTGCAACAAAACAGGCCCCGCCAGGGGCCTGTGTCGTTTCCGTTCGACCCAACTCGCGGGCAGGCCCGCTTCGAACGGCGGCGTGACCTTTCCGGGTCGAACCCGGTTTATCACGAAGACGCTAAAGAAAAATGACAGCGTCAGTCTACCGATGTTCCGCGAAACGTTAAAAATTTTAAAGAGGGTCGGCTCATTCGTTTCGCACTGCGGTAAATCGGGTTAAATCAGCATTTATTGCGCGGCTTTTCGTCAGACAGGAAATTTTTGCGCGCGCACGCGCAGCGCGGCGGATGTCCTGACCGCGTCGAAGCCGGCGTCGAGCATCGCTTCCGCGTCGTTCCACAGATTGCCGCGCAAGCGGTTGGTCCAGATCATCGATGCGAACACGCCTTCGAGCAGCGACACGAGATGGACGGCCGCGAGATGCACGTCGAGATCGGCGGCCAGTTCGCCGGCCGCGATCGCGCGGCGCAGCAGCGCCTTGGTGATGCGCAGCATCTGCAGCTCGAGCAGCATGCGGCGGCGCTGCAGCGCGCCGTTCTCCTCGCTCTGCTCGCATTTCGTATAGAGGATCACGAGCACGCGCTGCATCGCGCCCGGCTCGCCGCATTGCCGCAGGTAATGCGACGCCGCGCGGCGCAGCGTCGCGAACGCGGGCAGGCTGTCGACCGCGTCGAACCCTTCCGACGTACGCGCGAATGCGCGGTCGCACATCGCGAGACACACTTCCATCTTGTTGCGGTAATGGCCGTACACGGCGCCCCGCGACATTCCGGCGGCCTCGGCGAGGTCCGCCATCGCGGTTTGCGCGACGCCTTTTTCGAGCAGCACGAGCTCGGCGGCGTCGAGGATCCGGTGCTTGATGGCGAGCGATTCTTCCCGGGTCTTGCGGGCCATGTCGTGAATTTCCTTACAGTTCGCTGTCGTTTTATTGAGACAGTATGGCGGCCGGATTGCAACCGCCTGTATTTAATCAGTCGTGACTGATTATAATCGGCCACCCTGAGCCGCCGCATTGTATGGCGGCGAACGATCCGAGGTCAGCACATGAATAACAAACGCTCCCTGGGGCGCCGCCTGCGGCTGGCGTCGTTCGCGCTCGCGGCCGCGCTGGCCGCGAGCGGCTGCGGAAAGGGCGAACGGGACAAGGCGCCGGAGGCCATTCAGGACGCGACGGTCGTGACGGTGCGTCCGACGGCCGTACCGATGACCGTCGAATTGCCGGGCCGGCTCGACGCGTATCGGCAGGCGGAAGTGCGCGCGCGGGTCGCGGGCATCGTCACCGCGCGGACTTACGAGGAAGGCCAGGAAGTGAAGCAGGGCGCGGTGCTGTTCCGCATCGACCCCGCACCGCTGAAGGCCGCGCGCGACGCCGCGAGAGGGGCGCTCGCGAAGGCGCAGGCCGCCGCGCTCGCGGCGAGCGACAAGCGCCGCCGTTACGACGACCTGGTGCGCGACCGCGCGGTCAGCGAGCGCGATCACACCGAGGCCGTCGCGGGCGACACGCAGGCGAAGGCCGACGTCGCGTCCGCGCAGGCCGAGCTCGCCCGCGCGCAACTGCAGCTCGACTATGCGACCGTCACCGCGCCGATTTCGGGCCGCGCCCGGCGCGCGCTCGTGACGGAAGGCGCGCTCGTTGGCCAGGACCAGGCGACGCCGCTCACGACCGTCGAGCAACTCGACCCGATCTACGTGAATTTCTCGCAGCCGGCGGCCGACGTCGACGCACTGCGCCGCGCGGTGAAGAGCGGGCGCGCGACGGGCATCGCGCAGCACGACGTCACGGTGACGCTGCTGCGCGCCGACGGCACCGCGTATCCGCTGAAGGGCAAGCTGCTGTTCAGCGATCTCGCGGTCGATCCGACCACCGATACCGTCGCGATGCGCGCGCTGTTCCCGAATCCCGAACGCGAACTGCTGCCGGGCGCGTACGTGCGGATCGCGCTCGACGCGGCCGTCGACCAGCGCGCGATCCTCGTGCCGCGCGATGCGCTGCTGCGCACGGCCGATCGCACGTCGGTGCGCGTGGTCGGCGCGAACGGCAAGGTGAAGGACGTCGAGGTCGTCGCCGACCGGATGAGCGGCCGCGACTGGCGCATCATGCGCGGTCTCGCGGGCGGCGAGCGCGTGATCGTCGACAACGCCGCGCAGTTCGCGCCCGACACCGCCGTCAAGCCCGTCGAGCAGGCCTCGCCGACGAAGGCCTCGTCGGCGAAGGCCGCATCACCGGCGGCCGCCCGTCAAACCTGACCGGTTCACATAGACCAACATGGCACGTTTCTTCATCGATCGCCCCGTCTTCGCGTGGGTGATCGCACTCTTCATCATGCTCGGCGGCGTGTTCGCGATTCGCGCGCTGCCCGTCGCGCAGTATCCGGACATCGCGCCGCCCGTCGTCAGCATCTATGCGACGTATCCGGGTGCGTCCGCGCAGGTCGTCGAGGAATCGGTGACCGCGCTGATCGAGCGCGAGATGAACGGCGCGCCGGGGCTGCTATATACGTCCGCGACGAGCAGCGCCGGGATGGCGTCGCTCTATCTGACGTTCAAGCAGGGCGTCAATGCCGATCTCGCGGCCGTCGAAGTGCAGAACCGGCTGAAGACGGTCGAGGCGCGGCTGCCCGAACCCGTGCGGCGCGACGGCATCCAGGTCGAGAAGGCCGCGGACAACATCCAGCTCGTCGTGTCGCTGACCTCCGACGACGGCCGGATGAGCGACGTGCAGCTCGGCGAATACGCGTCGGCGAACGTCGTGCAGGCGCTGCGCCGCGTCGACGGCGTCGGCCGGGTGCAGTTCTGGGGCGCCGAATATGCGATGCGGATCTGGCCCGACCCGGTGAAGCTGGCCGGGCACGGCCTCACCGCGTCGGACATCGCGTCGGCCGTGCGCGCGCACAACGCACGCGTGACTGTCGGCGACATCGGCCGCAGCGCGGTGCCTGACAGCGCACCGATCGCGGCCACGGTGTTCGCCGACGCGCCGCTGAAGACGCCGGCCGAGTTCGGCGCGATCGCGCTGCGCACGCAGCCGGACGGCGCCGCGCTCTACCTGCGCGACGTCGCGCGCATCGAGTTCGGCGGCAACGACTACAACTATCCGTCGTACGTGAACGGCAAGGTCGCCACGGGCATGGGCATCAAGCTCGCGCCCGGCTCGAACGCGGTGGCCACCGAGCAGCGCGTGCGCGCGGCGATGGACGCGCTGTCCGCCTACTTCCCGCCGGGCGTGAAATACCAGATCCCGTACGAGACGTCGTCGTTCGTGCGCGTGTCGATGAACAAGGTCGTCACGACGCTCGTCGAGGCCGGCGTGCTGGTGTTCCTCGTGATGTTCCTGTTCATGCAGAACCTGCGCGCGACGCTGATCCCCACGCTCGTCGTGCCGGTCGCGCTCGCGGGCACGTTCGGCGTGATGCATGCGGCCGGCTTCTCGATCAACGTGCTGACGATGTTCGGGATGGTGCTCGCGATCGGCATCCTCGTCGACGATGCGATCGTCGTCGTCGAGAACGTCGAGCGGCTGATGGTCGAGGAAGGGCTCGGGCCCTACGACGCGACCGTCAAGGCGATGCAGCAGATCAGCGGCGCGATCGTCGGCATCACGGTCGTGCTGACGTCGGTGTTCGTGCCGATGGCGTTCTTCGGCGGCGCGGTGGGCAACATCTACCGGCAGTTCGCGCTGGCGCTCGCGGTCTCGATCGGCTTCTCGGCGTTTCTCGCGCTGTCGCTGACGCCCGCGTTGTGCGCGACGCTGCTCAAGCCAGTGTCCGGCGACCATCACGAGAAGCGCGGTTTCTTCGGCGGCTTCAACCGCTTCGTCGCGCGCTCGACGCAGCGCTATGCGACGCGCGTCGGCGCGATGCTGAACAAGCCGCTGCGCTGGCTGGTCGTGTACGGTGCGCTGACCGCGGCGGCCGCGCTGATGCTCACGCAACTGCCGAGCGCGTTCCTGCCCGACGAGGACCAGGGCAACTTCATGGTGATGGTGATCCGCCCGCAGGGCACGCCGCTCGCGGAAACGATGCAGAGCGTGCGCGAGGTCGAGTCGTACATTCGTCGCGACGAGCCGGCCGCGTACACGTTCGCGCTCGGCGGCTTCAACCTGTACGGCGAGGGGCCGAACGGCGGGATGATCTTCGTCACGCTGAAGAACTGGAAGGAGCGCAAGGCCGGGCGCGATCACGTGCAGGCGATCGTCGCGCGCATCAACACGCGCTTCGCGGGCACGGCGAACACCACGGTGTTCGCGATGAACTCGCCGGCGCTGCCCGATCTCGGTTCGACAGGCGGCTTCGACTTCCGGCTGCAGAACCGCGGCGGGCTCGACCATGCGGCGTTCAGCGCCGCGCGCGAGCAACTGCTCGCGGCGGGCGGCAAGGATCCGGCGCTCACCGACCTGATGTTCGCCGGCACCCAGGACGCGCCGCAGCTCAAGCTCGACATCGATCGTGCCAAGGCGTCGGCGCTCGGCGTGTCGATGGACGAGATCAACACGACGCTCGCGGTGATGTTCGGCTCCGACTATATCGGCGACTTCATGCACGGCACGCAGGTGCGCCGCGTGATCGTGCAGGCCGACGGGCGGCACCGGCTCGATCCGGACGACGTGCAGAAGCTGCGCGTGCGCAACGCGCGCGGCGAGATGGTGCCGCTCGCGGCGTTCGCGACGCTGCACTGGACGCTCGGGCCGCCACAGCTCACGCGCTACAACGGCTATCCGTCGTTCACGATCAACGGCTCGGCCGCGCCGGGGCACAGCAGCGGCGAAGCGATGGCCGCGATCGAGCGGCTCGCCGCGAAACTGCCGGCCGGCATCGGCTACGCGTGGTCGGGGCAGTCGTTCGAGGAGCGGCTGTCGGGCGCACAGGCGCCGATGCTGTTCGCGCTGTCGGTGCTCGTCGTGTTTCTCGCGCTCGCGGCGCTGTACGAGAGCTGGTCGATCCCGTTCGCGGTGATGCTGGTCGTGCCGCTCGGCGTGATCGGCGCGGTGCTCGGCGTCACGTTGCGCGCGATGCCGAACGACATCTATTTCAAGGTGGGGCTGATCGCGACGATCGGGTTGTCCGCGAAGAACGCGATCCTGATCGTCGAAGTCGCGAAGGACCTGGTCGCGCAGCGCATGTCGCTCGTCGACGCCGCGCTCGAGGCCGCGCGCCTGCGGCTGCGGCCGATCGTGATGACGTCGCTCGCATTCGGCGTCGGTGTGCTGCCGCTCGCGTTCGCATCGGGCGCCGCGTCCGGCGCGCAGATGGCGATCGGCACCGGCGTGCTCGGCGGCGTGATCACGGCGACGGTGCTCGCGGTATTCCTCGTCCCGCTGTTTTTCGTGATCGTCGGCCGCCTGTTCGACGTCGGCCCGCGCCGGCGCGGCGGGTCGCGGCCGGCGACGATGGAGGGTGCGCAATGACGTTTCACCTGAATGCGCGCGCGACGTCGCGGGCCCCGGTCGCGCTGGCCGCTGCACTCGCGTTCGCGCTCGCCGGCTGCTCGCTCGCGCCGCGCTACGAGCGGCCGGCGGCGCCGGTGCCGGCCAGCTATGCGCCGGTCGACGGCGGCACGCAGCCGGCGTCGGTCGCGGCGCCTGTCGATGCCGCGCTGCTCGACGACTGGCGCGCGTATTTCACCGACCCGGCGCTGCAGGCCTGGATCGACGCGGCGCTCGCGAACAATCGCGACCTGCGGATCGCGGCCGGCCGGCTCGACGAAGCGCGCGCGCTGTACGGCGTGCAGCGCGCGGACCGGATGCCGTCGCTCGACGCGAACCTCGGCTACGAGCGCACGCGCCAGTACGACCCGGTCGTGCGCGAGAGCGCGGTGAGCGGGCTGTATCGCGCAGGCGTGGGTATCAGCGCGTACGAGCTCGACCTGTTCGGCCGCGTGCGCAATCTGTCGGATGCGGCGCTCGCCGAGTATTTCGCGACGGCCGACGCGCAGCGCGCGGTGCGCATCGGCGTGATTGCCGAAGTCGCCGGCGCGTACGTTTCCGAACGGTCGTTGCACGCGCAACTGGCGCTGGCGCAGCACACCCTCGACGCGCGCGAGCGCATCGCCGCGCTCACGCAGCGCCGCTATGCGGCCGGCACGAGCGATGCGATCGAGCTGCGCTCGGCCGAGATGCTGGTCGCGTCCGCACGTGCGTCGCAGGCCGCGCTGCAGCGCGAACACGCGCAGTCGGTGCGCGCGCTGCAATTGCTTGCCGGCGATTTCGCGCGCACGGTGCCGGCCGACGGCACCGCGCTCGACGCGCTCGCGATCGCGCCGGTGGCACCCGGCGCGCCGAGCGCGCTGCTCGAGCGGCGGCCGGACATCCGGCAGGCCGAGTCGCGGCTCAAGGCCGCGAACGCGCAGATCGGCGCCGCGCGCGCCGCATTCTTCCCGCGCGTCGCGCTGACGACCGACTACGGCTCGGTCAGCGACGCGTTCTCGAGCCTGTTCGCGGGCGGCACGAGCGTGTGGACGTTCGCGCCGCGCATCACGCTGCCGATCTTCGCGGGCGGCCGCAATCGCGCGAATCTCGACGTCGCGACCGCGCGCAAGCACATCGCGGTCGCCGAATACGAGAAGACCGTGCAGACCGCGTTTCGCGAAGTGGCCGACGCGTTCGCCGCGCGCGACTGGATCGATCGCCAGCTTGCCGCGCAGCAGGACGTGTACGCGGCCGACGGCGCGCGGCTGAAGCTCGCCGAGCGTCGTTATGCGGGCGGCGTCGCGACGTATCTCGAACTGCTCGACGCGCAGCGCAGCACGTACGAGTCGGGACAGGAACTGATCCGGCTCAAGGAACTGAGGCTCGCGAATGCGATTGCGCTGTATCGCGCACTGGGCGGCGGGTGGACGCCGGCTTCAGCCGGGGAGGCCGCCGCGTGATTCGCTAGCTGTGCGGGTGGCGATCGCGCATTGCGATGTGTCGTCGCCACCCCGGCCGGTGTGGCGTCCATCCGGCCATCGGCACCGATCGACGATGAACGCATCCGCGCGTCGTCGTCATCCACGTAGTTTCTCCCCGCTGTCGAGCTGAAGCGCGCCTTCAACCCGTCACGCATCCTGGCGACCGATCGCGTCGTCACACGGCCCCGAGCGTGCCGGACTTCCTCCTTTTTCGATTCCAGCCAGGGCGCCGAAACGTCGCGTGCGCGTTGTCGCGCAGGTACGCCGAATGTCGTGACGGCGCACGGCATTACATGCGGCTTTTAATCCCGGCTTGACGATTCAATTGATTCTTGTATCGGGAATAATGACGGGTGACGAAATGTCGCGGTAAAACGTTTGTGCGGATTGCGCAATCGTTTGCGCGAGAAATCCGCAGCACCGAAAATCGGCCGTTAATTTCCTCTCAGTTGAAAATCGATGAATGCATTCGTTGCGGTCGGGCAACGATGGCAGGATCGGACAGAATTTTGGCCTTTTTGATTGGTAATCCGACGAAGCCATATCTAGCAAGGAAAGGCGGGGAATAAGCGATCCAGAAAAGAAAATGTCTTTAATTTTCAGTCGGTTCTAGAAAATCAAAAAGGACTGCGGATGAAAATATCGGGATTGAGAATTTCAGGGAAATAGTGGGTTTGAAAGTACGCAAGGCGAAGATTGTCATTTGCGATTTGACAATGCTTTACAGAATTCTTTCATTCATATCTCGATAATGCCGCCTCGTGACGGACGGGAGCCAACCACACGCTGCCTTTTGTATCCGCCACGTCGTCCATTCCCTTTGCAATTCTCACGGAAAACGTCATGAAAAAATCCCTCCTGGCCGCTGTCGCACTCGCAGCCCTGTCCACCTCGGCCTTCGCAGCCGGCACCGGCACGATCAACTTCACGGGCGAGATCGTCGCGGGCGCGTGCGGTATCGACTCGGGTTCGGTCAACCAGACCGTGAACCTCGGCAAGGTGCCGACCCACACGTTCAAGAAGGCCGGCGACAAGTCCGAGCCGGTCAAGTTCGACATCGTCCTGACCGACTGCGACACCAGCATCTCGAAGAACGCGTTCTTCACGTTCACGGGTACGTCGAACGCGGCCCAGCCGAAGCTGCTCGCCACGATCGGCTCGGCAACCAACGTCGGCATCCGCGTACAGGGCGCAACGGGCGAAGACCTCGACAACGGCGTCGAACAGGCCGCTGCAACCCTGCTGCAGAACGGCAACAACACCGTGCGCTTCGCCGCACGCTACGAAGCGACGGCAGCCGACGTGACGCCGGGTACGGCCGACGGCGTCGCGAACTTCACGGTTCGCTACCAGTAAGCGGCCGTCACGGAGGAGGGGTGCGCGCACCCTTTCTCCGGCTTGTCCTCCTGCCCAGCTTTTTCTCGGACTTCCGGTAGCGCCGCGTGCGAATCAGACATTCCTTCCTTTGCGTCTCCGTGCTGGTGGTCGGCAGCCAGAGCCATGCGACGGAATTCAATTCGTCGTTCCTCGACATCGACGGCTCGAACAACGTCGACCTGTCGCAGTTCGCGCAGGCCGACTTCACGCTGCCGGGCGAATACATGCTCGACGTGCAGGTCAATGACCTGTTCTACGGGCTGCAGGCGATCCAGTTCATCGCGCTCGACCCGTCCGGCGCGGGCAAGCCGTGCCTGCCTCCGGAACTCGTCGCGCAGTTCGGGCTGAAGCCGTCGCTCGCGAAGGACCTGCCGCGCTTCCAGGGCGGTCGCTGCGTCGACCTCGGCGCGATCGAGGGCGCCACCGTGCGTTACCTGAAGAGCGACGGTCGGCTCAAGATCACGATTCCGCAGGCCGCGCTCGAATTCACCGATTCGAACTACCTGCCGCCGGAGCGCTGGTCCGAAGGGATTCCGGGCGCGATGCTCGACTATCGCGTGATCGCAAACACGAACCGCAACTTCGGTTCGGGCGGCGAGCAGACGAATTCGATCCAGGTCTACGGAACGATCGGGGCGAACTGGGACGCGTGGCGCTTTCGCGGCGACTACCAGGCGCAGTCGAACGCGGGCAGCAGCGCGTACGCGGATCGCACGTTCCGCTTCAGCCGGCTTTACGCATTTCGTGCGCTGCCGTCGATCCAGTCGACGGTGACGTTCGGCGACGACTACCTGAGTTCGGACATTTTCGACACGTTCGCGCTGACCGGCGCGTCGATCCGCAGCGACGACCGCATGCTGCCGCCTTCGCTGCGCGGCTATGCGCCGCTGATCGCGGGCGTCGCGCGCACCAACGCGACCGTGACCGTCTCGCAGGCGGGCCGCGTGCTGTACGTGACGCGCGTGTCGCCGGGCGCATTCGCGCTGCAGAACATCAACACGAGCGTGCAGGGCACGCTCGACGTCGCGGTCGAGGAAGAAGACGGCAGCGTGCAGCGCTTCCAGGTGACGACGGCCGCCGTGCCGTTTCTCGCGCGCACCGGGCAGCTGCGCTACAAGGCCGCGGTCGGCAAGCCGCGGCAGTTCGGTGGCGCCGGCATCACGCCGTTCTTCGGTTTCGGTGAAGCGGCGTACGGCCTGCCGCTGGATTTCACCGTGTACGGCGGCTTCATCGCCGCGTCGGGCTATACGTCGATCGCGCTCGGTGTCGGGCGCGATTTCGGCACGTTCGGCGCAGTCTCGGCCGACGTCACGCATGCGCGTGCGCGCCTGTGGTGGAACGGCGCGACGCGCAACGGCAACTCGTACCGGATCAACTATTCGAAGCATTTCGACACGCTCGATGCCGACGTGCGCTTTTTCGGCTACCGCTTTTCCGAGCGCGAATACACGAACTTCGCGCAGTTCTCGGGCGACCCGACCGCATACGGCCTCGCCAACAGCAAGCAGCGCTATTCGGCGACGCTGTCGAAGCGCTTCGGCGATACGTCGACCTATTTTTCGTACGACCAGACGACTTACTGGGCGCGCTCGTCCGAGCAGCGCATCGGCCTCACGCTGACGCGTGCGTTCTCGATCGGTGCGCTGCGCAACCTGAACGTCAGCCTGTCGGCGTTCCGGACGCAAAGCGCGGGCACGAGCGGCAACCAGTTCTCGGTGACCGCGACGCTGCCGATCGGCGGTCGTCACACGATCACGTCGAACCTGACGACAGGCAACGGCAGCACGAGCGCGAACGCGGGCTATATCTACGACGATCCGGACGGCCGCACCTACCAGGTCAACGCGGGCGCGACCGACGGCCGCGCATCGGCGAACGCGAGTTTCCGCCAGCGCACGTCGACCTACCAGTTGACCGCACAGGCGTCGACGGTCGCGAACGCGTATGCGGCCGCGTCGCTCGAGGTCGACGGCTCGCTCGTCGCGACGCAGTACGGGCTCGCTGCACACGCGAACGGCAACGCGGGCGATACGCGCCTCCTGGTCTCGACCGACGGCGTGCGCGACGTGCCGCTGTCCGGCACGCTCACGCACACCGACTCGCGCGGCTATGCGGTGCTCGACGGGATCTCGCCGTACAACGTGTACGACGCGACCGTCAACGTCGAGAAGCTGCCGCTCGAAGTGCAGGTGTCGAACCCGATCCAGCGCATGGTGCTGACCGACGGCGCGATCGGCTTCGTCAGGTTTTCGGCGGCGCGCGGCAGCAACCTGTACCTGACGCTGACCGACGCGGCCGGCAAGCCGCTGCCGTTCGGCGCATCGGTGCAGGACGCGGCGAACGGCAAGGAGCTCGGCATCGTCGGCGAAGGCGGGGCCGCGTTCCTGACCCAGGTTCAGCCGAAATCCGCGCTCGCGGTGCGCGCGGGCGAACGCACGCTGTGCACGGTGGACGTGCTGCCGAACCAGCTTCAACTCGAAGGCACGCCGATTCCGGTGACGTGCCAGGCATCCGGCGAGTCGCACGCAGCGGCCGCACGGATCGAACGATGATTTCACGGATCCAGCGATGAACCACGTTTTCTCCCTTTCCTTCCTGCGACGCGCGTCGTGCATGCTGAGCGCGGCGAGCGCGCTGCTCGCCGGTGTCGCGCACGCGGCGATCGTCCCGGACCGCACCCGCGTGATCTTCAACGAAGGCGAACAGGCCGCGATCGTCACGATCACGAACAAGAGCACGACGTATCCGTATCTCGTGCAGTCGTGGCTCGAGGACGCGAAGGGCAACAAGATCGCGTCGCCGCTGATGGTCGTGCCGCCGCTGCAGCGCATCGAGGCGAACGAGCGCAACGTGCTGCGGATCGCGAAGCTGCCCGGTGCCGCGCTGCCGGCCGATCGCGAATCGGTGTTCTACCTGAACATCCGCGAAGTGCCGCCGAAGTCCGATATACCGAACACGCTGCAGATCGCGCTGCATACGCAGATGAAGCTGTTCTACCGGCCGAAGGCCGTGCAGCCCGCGCGCGACGAGGACTGGACGCTGCCGATGACGCTGCGGGTGGACCCGGCCGCGCACACGCTCGTGTTCGACAACCCGACGCCGTACCACGTGACGGTGGTCGAGGTGACGGCAGGCGCGCAGAAGACGCCGGTGCCGATCGAGCCGGTGATGGTGAGCCCGATGAGCACGGCCGGCGTGCCGTTCAAGGCCGCGACGCCGTCGACGCTGTTCGTCACGCATATCGACGATTACGGCGGCCAGGTGGCGGTCGAATACGCGTGCGACGCCGGTGCGTGCAAGAGCGTGAAGCGATGAGCGGCGGGATGCGCGAACGGCAACGGCCGGCAGCATGGCTGCGCTGGCTCGTGCTTGCGTTGCTGGTCGCGGCGGCGCAGCCGGCGTGGGCGCTGCGATGCCTGACGAACAGCGGCGCGACCTCGCTGACCGAGCCGATCGGCGGCGTGGCGTCGTATCCGACCGACGCGCCGGACGGCTACGTGATCTGGGTGTCGCCGGTCCGCACGACGTCGGGGTATTGCTACAAGGACCTCGGCGATGCCGACAGCCTGAAAGTCGTCGACAACATCTATTTCTACGCGAATCCGAACCGCACGAACCCGGCCGCGTGGGGGCTGGAGATCGGCATCCGCTACAAGGGCGTCGACTACTTCGACAAGACGAGCAATCGCGGCGGCGGCGTGTTTACCGGCTATGCGGTGCCGCCGTGCAGCAGGGAAGACTTCGATCACAGGCGTTGCGAGCAGACCCGCATCAGCATCGACTACCAGGTCGTCGTGCGCAAGAAGGGCAACTGGGTCCAGCCGCCGAGCGATATCTATACGGTGTTCCAGTTCGACGGCGAGTTCGGGCTGAATGCATTCGGCACGAGCTTCCAGTACCGCCTGAGCGGCCTGCGCAACCTCAAGCCGACGCCGTGCTTCGTCGACGTGCTCGTGACGCCCGAACCGGGCATCGTCAACTTCGGACAGGTGCAGGCGGTGGGTAACGGCTTCCTGCCCGCGGTGCCGCGCAAGCCGTTCTCGTTGTCGTTGTCCAAGAAGTGCAACGTCGCGGTGCGCGTCGACGGCTATTTCGAAACGAGCTATCCGCTGCAGAACGGCCTGCTGGTGCCGGCGAAGGACAGCAATTTCGGGATCGGCATCGAGGACAGCAAGGGCAACGCGATTCCGTTCAACCAGCAGTTCACGCTCGCGCAGTTTCCGTCGAACGTGATGAATCAAAGCGTGCGGATGGATGCGGTGCTGAAATCGTTCGGGCCGCCGAAGATCGGGCGGTTCGATGCGACCGCAACGATCAGGCTGTTCATCTACTGACGCGCGCTGCGTGCGCGGCCGGACGCGCCGCGCGCGCCATGAAAGAAGCGCCGGCATGCCGGCGCGTCTTTGCGGCGCTCCCGACACCGTGCCACACCCACCAGGCGCCGCGGGCCGTTTACGGTGCCATGCCAATTCCTTCCCGCGGAAAGCTTTCCCCACGCCACCGCTCCGCGGCAGCCATCCCGTCCGACAAAAACACGGATCCCGTCAATTAATCAGACAAATCCTGATGATCTGAAGGGGCATTTCGTAATCGTATTGAGAATGATTTGCGTTTACGTTAAATTGCGCTATCTCGAAATCTGACGGAGCAGATCGATGGCAATGGCGGAAGTGCTCGAACGGCCGGCAGTCGCAGCGGCGAACCCGTTCCTCGGCAGTTGTCCGGACCTCCCGTCACGTCCCGCACCGCGGGCGCATCGCGGCGCGCAGCCGCGTGCGCAGGGCGCGCTGCTCGACGTGCTGATCGCCCATCGCGCGATGCTCGTCAACGTCGCGCGCGGCTTCGTCGGTTGTGCGAGCCGGGCCGAGGACGTCGTGCACGACGTGTTCGTGAAGCTCGTCGAATTCCCGAACCAGGACGCCGTGCGCCAGCCGGTCGCATACGTGACGCGGATGGTGCGCAACGCGTCGATCGACGCGTGCCGCCGGCAAAGCCTCGAGAACGTCTATCACACGGAAGAGGACGACGGCTTCGACGTGCCGTCGCCGGAACCGACGCCCGAGGCCGCGCTGCTGACGCGCGACACGCTGCGTCGCGTATGGGCCGCGCTCGACGACCTGCCGGCGCGCAGCCGCGCGGCGTTCGAGATGGTGCGGCTGCGCGAGGAGACGCTGCAGACCGCGGCGCGTGCGCTGAACGTGTCGCAAACCCTCGTGCATTTCATGGTGCGCGACGCGGAGCGGCACTGCGCGGAATGCCTCGACGCATGCCATCGCGGCGTCGCGTGCCCGGTGTTTCTCGGCGGCCGCGCGCGGCGACGGTAAAAAAACGCGCCGGCCAATCGTCTTCAAGACAGGAGCGGCCGATTCAACGGTCCAACGATCCGACGGTCCGGTCACTTGCCGCTTCGCATCCTTCAACCGCTTCCCGTTTTTTCGATCATGACGCAAGCCACGACGCCTTCCGCCGATACCGACGACCTCGTCTACACGGTCGTCATCAACGACGAAGAACAGTATTCGATCTGGCCGACGTTCCGGCCCGTGCCCGCCGGCTGGCGCGAGGTCGGCGTGCGCGGCCCGAAAGCCGACTGCCTCGCGCACATCGAGACCGTCTGGACCGACATGCGCCCCGCGAGCCTGCGCCGCGCGATGGACGGCGAGCGCGCGACGCGCACGTCGTGACCCGCCGCGCCGCGATCCGGCGCGTCACCTGAAGAGGACGTTGCATGACCCTGCTTTCGTTGCCGACGCTCGACGACCTGCGTATCGAGCCCGGGCTGCCCACCGTCGTGTCGCCGCTCAGCGCCGACGGCATTTCGATCGACGAGATCGCGCCGCTCGCGCAGGCGATCGCGGCCGACACGCTCGAACGGGCGGGCGGCGTGCTGTTCACGGGCTTTCACGTGCCGTCGATCGATGCGTTCCAGCGGTTCGCGGCATCGTTCGGCGATCCGCTGATCGGCTATGAATACGCGTCGACGCCGCGCAGCCAGGTCGAGGGCGCCGTCTACACGTCGACCGAATACCCGCCGCACCGCGCGATTCCGCTGCACAACGAACAGTCGTACACGCGCGAGTGGCCGCTGCGGATCTGGTTTCATTGCGCGCTCGCGGCGCCGAAGGGCGGGGCGACGCCGATCGCGGACAGCCGCGCCGTCTATCGCGCGCTCGATCCGGCGCTCGTCGCGCGCTTCGAGCAGCGCGAGCTGCTGTACGTGCGCAATTTCGGCCAGGGGCTCGACCTGCCGTGGCAGCAATCGTTCGGCACCGACGTGCCGGCCGAGGTCGAGCGGATGTGCGCGGCGCGCGGGATCGAATGCGCATGGCGCACCGACGACGACGGCGAACTGCTGCTGCGCACGCGCGAACGCTGCCAGGCCGTCGCGCGCCATCCGCGCACGGGCGAGCGCGTGTGGTTCAACCAGGCGAACCTGTTTCACCTGTCCGCGCTCGACGACGACATGCAGGAAGCGCTCGTCGACGCGGTCGGGCTCGAGAACGTGCCGCGCAACGTGTACTACGGCGACGGCGCGCCGCTCGAGGCCGACGCGCTCGCCGAGATCCGCGGCGTGCTCGACCGCCAGTGCATCGTGTTCCCGTGGCGGACGGGCGACGTGCTGATGCTCGACAACATGCTGACCGCGCACGCACGTGACCCGTTCGAGGGGCCGCGCAAGGTGGTCGTCGCGATGGCGCAGAGTTACACGGTCCCGCGCGCGACCGAACGGAGGACCGATGACGCGTAGTACCGCCGCGCTGGCCGCGCGCGGGCTGAGCGTGGGTTATCGCGACCATGTCGTGATCGACGGGCTGGACCTGTCGATCGCGGCCGGCCGCGTCACGGCGCTGTGCGGCCCGAACGGCTGCGGCAAGAGCACGCTGCTGCGCACGCTCGCGGGCCTGCAGCCCGCGCGTGCGGGCCAGGTCGACGTGAACGGCAAGCCGCTCGCGTCGTTTCGCCGCCGCGCGCTCGCGCGCGAGCTCACGATGCTCGCGCAGTTCAACCAGATTCCGTCGGGCCTGACGGTGCGCGAGCTCGTCGCGTACGGGCGCTACGTGTACGGCGGCTTCCTGCGCGGGCTGTCGCGCGCCGATCATGCGGCGATCGACGAGGCGCTCGACACGAGCGGTCTCGCCGGCGACGCCGGGCGCGACGTCGGCGCGCTGTCGGGCGGCGAGCGGCAGCGCGCGTGGATCGCGATGGCGCTCGCGCAGCAGGCGCCGATCGTGCTGCTCGACGAGCCGACGACCTATCTCGACATCCATCACCAGCTCGACATCCTCGACGCGCTGCGCACGCTGAACCGCGCGCGCGGGCTGACGATCGTGTGGGTCCTGCACGACCTGAACCAGGCGGCGGCGTACAGCGACGAGATCGTGCTGATGCGCGCCGGCCGCCTCGTCGCGCAGGGCTCGCCCGACGCGATGCTGGAGCCGGCGCGGCTGCGCGCGGCGTTCGGCGTCGACATGCTGAAGCTCGCGCATCCGCAGACGGGCGCGCCGATGTGCGTGCCGGCCTACGGGCCGCCGGCATCCGGCACGCCGGACGCGTTCGATCGCACAGTCCAGCGGGATATCGCCTTATGACGACGTTCGCGATGCGCAAGCGGCTCGCGGCGAGCGGGCAGGGCGCCCACGGTGCGGCAGCCGGCCGCCGCGCCGGCGCGCTCGCGCTCGGCCTCGTTGCACTGATCGCCGTGCTGGCGGCGCTGCGCGTCGCACCCGACCTGCGCGTGTGGTGGAACGCCGTGCCGGGCAGCGACGCGGCCGCGCTCGCGGGCGTGTTCCTGTTCGATCTCAACCTGCCGCGCGTCGCGGCCGCGCTCGTCGCGGGCGGCTGCCTCGGCATCGCGGGCGCGCTGTTCCAGTCGCTCACGCGCAACCCGCTCGCGTCCCCCGACCTGCTCGGCGTGACGGGCGGCGCCCAGCTCGGCCTGCTCGCGGCGATGCTGGTGCCGGCGCTCGCCGGAGCCGCATCGGTGCCGCTGCTGTTCGTCTGCGGGCTGGTCGCCGCCGCGTGCGCGATCGTCGCGGCCGGCGGCTGGCGCGCGACGCCGCTGCGGCTCGTGCTCGCGGGCAGCGTCTGCATGCTGCTGTTCGCGGCGCTGTCGACGCTCGTGCTCGCGTTCTTCGAGCAGAACATCGCGGGCGCCGCGCTGTGGACCAACGGCAGTCTCTATCAGCCGGGCGCGACCGGGCTCGCGCTCGCCGCGCGCTGGCTCGTCGTGCCGCTGCTGGCGCTGCCGTTCGTGATCCGGCCGCTGAATCCGCTCGCGCTCGGTGACGAGGCGGCGGCCGCGACCGGCGTGCGTGTCGACGCGACGCGGCTCGCGGCGACGATCGTCGCCGTCGCGTTCACCAGCGTGGCCGTCAGCATCGCGGGTCCGCTGTCGTATGTCGGGCTGGTCGCGCCGAACCTGCTGCGCCAGGTGCGCGGCGCACGCGCGGCGCGGCTCGGCGTGCTGGTGCCGCTGTCGGCGCTCGCGGGCGGTGCGCTCGTGCTCGTCACCGACAGCGCGGTGCTCGCGTCGGGCCTCGACGCGACGCTGTCGACCGGCGTCGCGATCGCGCTCGTCGGCACGCCGCTGATGCTCGCGATGATCCGGCGCGGCGCCGCGTGGTCGGGCGTGCTGCACGCACAAGCCGAACGCGCGGCCGGCACCGGCTCGACGCGCCTCGTCGGCTGGCTCGAACTGCTCGGCTGGCCGCTGCGCACCGCGCTGGTCGTCGTGGCCGGCGCGCTCGTCGTGTTCGTCGGCGTGTCGGCCGGCCCCGAATGGCTGTCGCCGGCACGCTGGTCGGCCGCGCTGTCGGGTCACGATGCCGTCGCGCGGATGCTGATCGACCTGCGCATGCCGCGGCTGCTGTGTGCGCTCCTAGCGGGTGCGCTGCTGGCGGTGAGCGGGGTCGCGATGCAGAGCGTCGTGCGCAACCCGCTCGCCGGCCCCGAAGTGCTCGGCGTCACGCAGGGCGCGGGGCTCGTCACGCTGTTCGCGTTGTCGACGTGGCCGCTGATGGGGCACGTGACGCTCGCGGCGGCCGCGTTGAGCGGCGGTGCGGCGTCGCTCGCGATCACGCTCGTGCTGAATCACCGGCATCGTTACGCACCGCTCGCGGTCGCACTGACCGGCATCGTGATCGGCGCGCTGTGGACCACGCTCGCGCAATGGCTGATCACGCAGCAAAGCGTGCAGCCCGCGCGCTTCGTCGTCTGGCTCGTCGGCGGCACCTACGGCCGCAGCTGGGGCGAGGTGTCGATGCTGCTGCCGTGGTGCGTGCTGGCGCTGCCGGTATTCGCATGGCTCGCGCGGCCGCTCGACATGCTCGCGCTCGGCGACGACCAGGCGGCCGCGCTCGGCCTGCCGGTCGCCGCGCTGCGGCCGCTCGCGCTGACGATCGCGACGCTCGCCGCCTGCGCGGCCGTCGCGGCGGTTGGCCCGGTCGGCTTCATCGGGCTGATGGCGCCGCACGTCGCGACGATGCTCGGCGCGCGCCGGCATCGCACGCGGCTGTGGCTCGCGGCCGCATGCGGCGCGCTGATTCTCGGCCTCGCCGATCTGGCCGCCCGCACGGTCGTCGCGCCGCGCGAAGTGCCGGCCGGCGTGCTGACCGCGCTGATCGGCGCGCCTTACCTGCTCGGGTTGCTGATCCTCGAGGGGCGCCGTGCCCGGCGCGCGGGGCGATGACGCCGGCGCTCGACGGCGCACGCGCCACGCGATTCTCCGCGTTCGCGCCCGAACCGTTCGCCGCGCATCTCGACGCCGTGTGGCTCGGGATGCCCGACGACACGCACGCGCCGGGCCGGATCGTCGTGCCGGTCAGCGCGCTGCCCGAGCATCGCGATGCGGTGCTCGACGCGATGGTCCGCCACTACGGCGGCGATCCGGCGCTGCATGCGCGCGCGCTGGTGTCGCAATGGAGCAAGTACTACTTCGGCCGCGCGGCGCCCGCCGGCGTGGTCGCCGCGCTGACGCTCGGGCGGCCGCTCGACATGGCGCCGGAGCGCACCTTCGTCGCGCTCGACGACGGCATGCCGGCCGCGCTGTACGTCGCGCCGGACGCGCTCGGCGCGCCGTGCGACGAACCTGCGCCGCGCTATGCGGGGCTCGTCGCGCATCTCGGCGCGGTGATCGACCTGCTCGCGGCGATGGGCCGTGTCACGCCGCGCGTGCTGTGGAGCAACGCGGGCAACCTGCTCGACTATCTGCTCGACACGTACCGCGCGCTGCCGTGCGCGGCCGATCCCGTTCGCGATGCCGACTGGCTGTTCGGCGCGTGCTGCGTCGACGGCGAACCGAATCCGCTGCGCATGCCGGTGCGCGACGCCGTGCCGCGCTCGCCGCTGCTGCCGACGCCGTTTCGCGCGCGCCGCGTGTGCTGCCTGCGCTATGAAATTCCTGGAGAAACGCAACTGTGTGGAAGCTGCCCGCTGCTATTGACGATGGACGACGCGGCGCTGGCCGGGCAGGATGCGATCCGGTGATGCCGGTACCGCATGCCGGCCGCCGCCATGCGCTCGCGGCACTGGCCGCGCTCGGCGCCGCGTGCTGCGGTGCGCCGGCCGCCGCGATCGCGGACGGCGCGCGCGCCGGGCAGGGCGGCATGCCGTCGCAACCGGAACGCTCGCTCGCCGCCAACCCCGTCGTGTCGCAGGCGAGCGCGACGATGCCGCTGCGGCCGCAGCGCGTGGTCGCGCTCGACTTCATGTTCGCGGAAAGCGTGATCGCGCTCGACCTCGTGCCGGTCGGCATGGCCGATACCGCGTTTTATCCCGGCTGGCTCGGCTACCAGAGCGACCGGCTCGCGCACGTGACCGACATCGGTTCGCGGCAGGAGCCGGGGCTCGAGGCGATCGCCGCGGTGAAGCCCGACCTGATCATCGGCGTCGGCTTCCGGCATGCGCCGATCTTCGCCGCGCTCGACCGGATCGCGCCGACGATCCTGTTCCAGTTCAGCCCGAACGTGTCGGAAGACGGCGTGCCCGTCACGCAGCTCGACTGGATGCGCCAGATCTTCCGGACGATCGGTCGCGTGACCGGGCGCGAGGCGCGCGCGCAGGCGGTCGAAGCGCAACTCGACGCAGGGATCGCGCGCAATGCGGCGCGGCTCGCGGCCGCGGGCCGCGGCGGCGAACGCATCGCACTGCTGCAGGATCTCGGGCTGCCCGACCGCTACTGGGCCTATACGGGCAACAGCACGTCGGCCGGCCTCGCGCGCGCGCTCGGGCTCGACCCGTGGCCGAAGAAGCCGACGCGGGAAGGCACGCTTTACGTGACGTCCGCCGATCTGCTCCGGCAACGCGATCTCGCCGTGCTGTTCGTCACCGCGACGGGGATGGACGTGCCGCTGTCGTCGAAACTCGATTCGCCGGTGTGGCGTTTCGTGCCCGCGCTGCGCGAGCGCAGGATCGCGCTCGTCGAACGGAACATCTGGGGATTCGGCGGGCCGATGTCGGCGCTGAAGCTGGCCGACGTGATGACCGATACGATGCTGAAGCTGCCGGCCGTGCGCTGAACGCGCGGCGGGTCGTCGGCGGGTGGGGCGGCGTGGTCGCGAATTGCATGGTCTCGCGCGTGTTGCGCGAATGCCTATTCCGCTGCATTACGTCGGCGTCGCAAACATCTATGTACACCGAACGATACATTTCCGGTGCTTCCCGACGCTCACCCTTCTTCTAACCTGAAACCGCCTGCGTGCAGCATCCGCTGCGCGCAGGCGGCAGGTGTTTGACGATACTTACGCGCTCAGCACATCCGCACCATCGCGTGCGCGTGACCGTGCGGGCGTCGTATCGCTGACGATCTGCCCGTTGTCGAGCTTCAGCAGGCGATCGGCGAGACCGAAATAGCGGTCGTCGTGCGTGATCACGATCACGGCCTTGCCGCGCGCGCGCAGCTCCGGCAGCAACTGTTCGTAGAACACCGCCTTGAACGACGGATCCTGGTCGGCCGCCCATTCGTCGAACAGGTAGAACGGCCGGTCCTCCAGGTACGCGACGACGAGCGCGAGCCGCTTGCGTTGCCCGGTCGACAGCGCGCGGTTCGAGAATGCACCGTCGACGACCTTCACCTTGTGATCGAGCGCGAGCTTCGCGACCAGCGCGTTCGCGCGCGCATCGGCCTGCGCCCGCGCCGGATCGTCGGGATCGACGATGCCGAGCAGCGCATCGAACAGGTGGAAGTCGTTGAACACCGCGCTGAAACGCTGCCGGTACGCGGCGCGCTCGCGCCAGCCGATCGGGCGGCCGTCGACCTCGATCGTGCCTTCCTCCGGCTCGTAGAGCCCCGTCAGCACCTTCGCGAGCGTCGTCTTGCCGCTGCCGTTGCCGCCGACGATGAACACGAGCTCGCCCGGCCGGATCGTCAGGTCGATCGGCCCGATGCGGAACATCCGTTCGTCGCGCTCGTGGAAATACGCGTGCGTGACGCCGCGCAGCGTGACGGCGCCTGCCGGCGGCACGTCGGGTGCGTCGCTGGCGGGCGGCACCGTCCGCAGCGCGCCGAATTCGGCCATCACGCCTTCGATGCGCCCGAGCGACACGCGCGCCGCGTTGACGGTCGGCAGGTTGTTCAGCAGACCGTCGAGCGGCACCAGCATGAACAGGAACACGACGACGTAGCCGGCCGCCGTGCCCGCATCGGCATGCACGCCGAGCTGCGGCCAGAACGCGGCCGCGCCGAGGAACACGTAGAACAGGAAGATGATCCAGCCGACGCCGACCGCATACGCGCTGAACGCGCGGCGGCGGTGGTCGCGCACCTCGCCGATCGCGGCGCCGAGCTGGCCGTCGACGAACTGGCGCGCGCGCGCGTCGTGCAGCTTCAGTTCCTTCGCGCCGGAGAACAGCGAGCCGAGATAGCCGAACAGGCGGTCCTGCGCGTGGCCGGCCGCCTCCAGCGACGCGATCGCGCGGCGATCGCCGGTGTGATAGCCGAGCGAGCCGGCGACGATCGCGGTCAGCGCGAGCACGCACACGGGCCACGACAGCCACGCGAGATAGCCGAGGCAGCCGAACACGATCGAGCCGTGCATCACCAGGTTCGGCAGCGCGAAGAACAGCATCGACACGTTGGTCGCGTCGTCGGTCAGCACCGACTGCACGGGCGCCGCGCCGATCCGCTCGATGTCGCGCAGCTCGGCCGCGCCGACGCGTCGCGCGAGATGCACGCGCAGCCGCGCCATCGTGTCCTGCGACAGCCGGGCGAACAGCGTGCCCGACACGATCCGCGTGACGAGCGCGATCACCGCGCACAGCGCGAAGCGCCACGCGAGCGCCGCGTCGGCCGCGCCGGGCGTCGCGAGCGCGCGGTTCAGCGTCGCGACGAGCAGCACGCTCGCGACGCCGTTGAGCACGCAGGCGACGAGCGCCAGCGCGAGCGACGCGCGGCTTTCGCGCAGCAACGCGAGGATCAGGCGGGCCGCGGGGCGGCCGGGGGAGGCGTCGAGGGACGGCGGGGAAGAAGGCTCGTGGGCAGCGGTCATCGGCAACGTCGGTAAATGAAGGGCAGGCAAACCCTGCGGAAACGGCAAGACTGATGCGAAAGCGGCGCGCGGGGCGGGCCCGCTTGCGACTTTCCTCCCTGATAGACGAACGGGCCGCGCAAATATTTAGCCCTGCCTTCAAAAAATGCATCCGTGCCGGCTTTGCACGCAAAACGGTAAAAAATCGGCCGCGCCGTTCGTCACACCAGTGAAGCCGCCCCATGCGGCCCCGAGACTTGGCCGAAGCGGCCGGACCGAAGGACTTCACGCACATGACGAGTTTCCCGACTGCGTTGCATCACCGAATCCGCGAACTGGCGCGCCGCGCGCCCGACGCGCCCGCGCTCGCCGCGCCTTTCCAGAACGACCTGCGCCTGTCGCGCGGCGCGCTCGACGCGCGTGCGTCGCACCTTGCCCGCCAACTGCGCGCGGCCGGTGTCGGCGCGGAAGTGCGGGTGGGTGTCTGCGTCGAGCGCTCGTGCGAGCTGTTCGTCGCGCTGCTCGCCGTGCTGAAGGCGGGCGGCGTATTCGTGCCGCTCGATCCGCGTCATCCGGCCGCGCGCCTCGACTGGATCGTCCGCGATGCGCAACTGCGGCACGGCGTCGTCGATGCGGCCGGCCGCGCGGCGCTCGGCGCGTCGTTCGAACACGCGTTCGACGCAAGCTCCGCGGAGGCAGCTGCCGGCATCGACGACGAGGACGTGCCCGTTCATCCGCGCTCGGCCGCCTACATGATCTATACGTCGGGCTCGACCGGCACGCCGAAGGCGGTGGTCGTCGAGCACGGGCCGCTCGCCGCGCATTGCGATGCGCTCGCGGCCGCGCTGCCGATCGCGGGCGGCGACCGCCTGCTGCATTTCGCGTCGGTCAATTTCGATGCCGCGCACGAATGCTGGCTCGCGCCGCTCGCGGTTGGCGCGAGCGTGACGATCGCGCCGCCGCAACCGTTCGCGCCGGACGCCGCGCATGCGCTGATGGTGCGCGAAGCGGTCAGCGTCGCCGCGTTCCCGCCGGCCTACCTGCGCGAATTCGCCGCCATCGCCGCGCGCGACGGCGTGCCGCCGGCCTTGCGCGTGCTCGCGTTCGGCGGCGAAGCGCTGCCGCAACAGGCATTCGAATTCGTGCGCCGTACGTTCCCGTCGGTACGCCTGATCAACGGCTACGGGCCGACCGAGGCCGTGATCTCGCCGATGCTGTGGCCGGTCGAGCCGGGTGAAATGCCCGCGCTGGCAGCGGACGATGCGTATGCGTCGCTGCCGATCGGTCGCGCGATCGGCCCGCGTGTCGCGCGCATCGACGGCGACGCGGCCGGCGAGCCGAATGACGCGGGCGAGGGCGGCGAGCTGCTGCTCGGCGGCGTGTGTCTCGCGCGCGGCTATCACGGCCGCCCGGCGCTGACGGCCGAACGCTTCATTCCCGATGCGCACGGCGAGCCCGGTGCCCGCGTCTATCGCACCGGCGATCTTGCACGCCTGCGCGCCGACGGTGCGTTCGATTATCTCGGCCGCCTCGACGATCAGGTCCAGGTGCGCGGCGTGCGTGTGGAGCCCGCGGAAATCGCCGCATGCCTGCGCACGCATCCGGCAGTGGCCGACGCGGCCGTGATCGCCGAAGCCGGCAACGGGCCGACGCGGCTGATCGCGTGCGTCGCGCTGCGCTCGGCCGTCGACGATGCGGCGCTGAAGGCGCACGTGGGCGCGCAATTGCCCGCCGCGTGGCAGCCGCACCGCTTCGTGCGCTGCGATGCGCTGCCGTACACGCTGAACGGCAAGCTCGACCGTGCCGCGCTGCGCGAGCGCAGCGCCGCCGCTCGCGACGCCGAAGCACCCGCCGGCGCCGCGCCGCGCACGCCGACCGAAGCGCGAATCGCCGGCTTCTGGCAGACGCTGCTCGGCCTCGACGCGACGCCGTCGCGCGACGACCGCTTCTTCGCGCTGGGCGCCGATTCGCTCGCCGCGATGCAGCTGCAGGCCGCGATCCGCGCCGCGTTGCGCGTGAACCTGCGGCTCGACACGCTGTTCGCCGATCCGGCACTGGCCGAGCTGGCCGCGCACGTCGATCAGGCGGAGCGCGAAACGGGCGAGCCGCTGGCCGCGATTGCCGCACGCCGTGCACCGGACGAAGCCGCCGCATCGGGCGCCCCGTATGTCGATCGTGCCGCATCGCTCGCACAGCAACGCTTCTGGGTGCTCGCGCAAACGCGCGACGCCAGCGCCGCGTATCACATCGCCGCGCACTGGACGATCGACGGTGCGCTCGACCGCGCTGCGCTGCAGCGCGCGCTCGATCACGTGATCGGGCGGCACGACGCGTGGCGCACGACGCTCGTCGACAATGACGACGGCATCGTGATGCAACGCATCCATGCCCATCTGCCGGTTACGATCGCGACGCTCGACTTGCGCGACCAGCCGCCGGCCGCACGCGACGCGCAAGCCGCGCGTATCGCCGAGCGCGACGCGGGCGCACCGTTCGATCTGTCGAACGGGCCGCTGCTGCGCGCGACGCTCGTCGTGCTCGCCGACGAGCGCCACCGGCTGCTGCTGACCGCGCACCACGCGATCACCGACGGCTGGAGCTCGCGCTGCGCATTCGACGAATTGTCGGCCGCGTACCGTGCGTATGCGGAAGGCCGCGAACCGTCGTTGCCGCAACTGCCGATCCAGTACGCCGACTATGCGGACTGGCAGCGCGACATGCTCGCCGGCGGCGAAGGCGAGCGTCAGCTCGATTACTGGCGCGACGCCTTGCGCGACGTGCCGGGCCCGCTCGCGCTGCCGGTCGATCGGAAGCCGGGTGCGACGCGCACGCTGCAGGGCGCACGCGTGTCGGTTCGCCTGCCCGACGCGGTCGCGGCCGACGTCCGGCGTCTCGCGCGCGACGCGCAGGCCACGGTCTTCACGGTGCTGCTGGCCGCGCTCGACGCATGGCTGTCGCGCCTGACCGGCGAGACCGACGTGGTCGTCGCGGTGCCGGTCGCGCATCGGCAGCGGCCGGAAACCCGCGCGCTGCTCGGCCTGTTCCTGAACACGGTCGCGCTGCGCGTGCGGGTGGCGCCGACGCTGCCGTTTCGCGCGCTGGTCGACGCGGCGCGCACGGCGGCACTCGATGCGGTCGCTCACCAGGACGTGCCGTTCGAGCGCGTCGTCGATGCGGTGAAACCGCCCGTCCGGCGCGGCGACGAATGGCTGCGCGTGAAATTCGCGCAGCAGTTCGATGCGCGGCACGACAGCGTGCTGCCGGGCGCGACCGCCGTTGCGACGCCGGGGCCCGATCTCGCCGCGCGCTTCGACTTCGCGCTTGATTTCACCGACGACGCGCACGGGATCGAACTCGTCGCCGCCTACGCGACCGACTGCATCGAAGCCGACACCGCGCGCGCATGGCTCGACAGCTATGCGGCGCTCGTCGCGTCCGCCGCACATGAACCGCACCGCGCGACGGCCGCGCTGCCGTGCGATGCGTCGCCGGCATCGCGCCAGCCGCGCGACGGCCGTGAGTTGCAGATCGAACACGCCGACATCGTCGCCGCGTTCGCGCGGCAGGCCGCCGCGTATCCGCATCGCGTCGCACTCGCCGATGCGTCGGCGTCGCTGACGTTCGCCGAACTCGACGATGCGTCGAACCGTATCGCACATGCGCTGAAACTGCGCGGCGCGACGGCCGAAGCACCCGTCATCGTCTGCATCGAGCGCTCGGCCCGCTTCGTCGTCGGCCTGCTCGGCGCACTGAAGGCCGGCGCGCTGGCCGTGCTGCTCGACCCGGCCCAGCCGGCCGCGCGCCTCGTGGCCGCGGCCGCCGATTGCGGCGCGCGCTGGGCGCTCGTCGCGCAGCAGCCGGACGGGGCCGCGTGGCCGGCCGACAGCGCCGCACAGCCGCTCGACGTCGACACGCTCGCGCAGGACGCGACGCTCGCGCATGCGGCCGGCATCCGCGTCGCGCCGCATCCGGAACAGGGCGCGTACCTGATCTATACGTCGGGTTCGACCGGCACGCCGAAGGGTGTCGTCGTGTCGCACGGCGCACTGGCCGACTACGTGCAGGGGATGCTCGACGAACTCGCGTTCGCACCGGACGCGTCCTTCGCGATGGTGTCGACCGTCGCCGCCGACCTCGGCCACACGACGCTGTTCGGCGCGCTGTGCGCGGGCCGCACGCTGCACCTGCTGCCGGCCGCGTGCGCGTTCGATCCGGACCTGTTCGCCGACGAGATGCGCCGCCGCGACGTCGGCGTGCTGAAGATCGTGCCGAGCCACCTGCAGGCGCTGCTCGACGCGCGCGTGCCGGCCGACGTGCTGCCGCGCCATGCGCTCGTGACCGGCGGCGAAACGCTGACGTGGGCGCTCGTCGCGCGAATCGCCGCGCTCGCGCCGGCCTGCCGCGTGATCAACCATTACGGGCCGACCGAGGCGACCGTCGGCGCGATCGCGTGCGACACCGCGTCGATCGCCGCCGATGCGCGCGATCCCGCGAGCGGCGTGCCGCTCGGCGGCCCGCTGCCGAATGCGCGCGCGCTCGTGCTCGACGCATTCGGCGCGTGCGTGCCGGCCGGCGCGGCGGGCGAACTGTATCTGGGCGGGCCGGGCGTGGCGCGCGGCTACCTGAACCGGCCCGCGCAGACCGCCGAGCGCTTCGTGCCCGATCCGTTCGCGGCCGGTGCGCGCCTGTATCGAACCGGCGACCGCGTGCGCCTGCGCGCGGACGGCCGTCTCGCGTTCCTCGGCCGCATCGACGACCAGGTGAAGATTCGCGGCTATCGCGTCGAGCCGGGCGAGGTGAGCGCGGCGGTACGCGCGGCCGGCCCGATCGCGCAGGCCGAAACGCTCGCGATCGAGCACGACGCCCGCCTGCGGCTCGCCACGTTCGTCGTGATGCGCGACGGCGCGGCATTCGACGAAGCGGCCGTGCGCGTGGCGCTCGGCGCGACGTTGCCCGACTATATGGTGCCCGCGCAGTTCGTCGTGCTCGCACGCCTGCCGGTGACCGCGAACGGCAAGCTCGATCGCGCGGCGCTGCGCGAACTGGCCGCCGCGCCGGTGGCGGTGGCCGCCGGCGATGCGCCGCAGGGGCTGGTCGAAACGGCGCTCGCCGAAGTCTGGCAAGCGGTGCTGAAGGCGCCGCACGTCGGCCGCGACGACAATTTCTTCGAGCTCGGCGGCGATTCGATCCTCGTGCTGCAGGTGATCGCACGCGCCCGCAAGCGTGGCGTGCGCTTCACGCCGAAGCAGCTGTTCGACGGCCCGACGGTCGCCGAACTCGCGCGCATCGCGAAGATCGAGGACGTTGCCGCCGCAACGACATCGACATCGACCGCGCCGTCTCGGTCCGCAAAGGTTTCCGCAGCGGTCCTGACGCCTGCACAGCAGCGCTTCTTCGCGCTCGACGTGCCGCATCCGGGCCACTGGAACCAGTCGGTCGCGTTCGACGTGCGCGGTCCGTTCGACGCCGACGCATTCGCGCGTGCATTCGACGCGTTGCTCACCCATCACGACGCATTCCGCCAGCGCTTCGCGCGTGGCGCGGACGGCAAGTGGCGCGCGAGCGATGCGCCGAAACCCTACGACGCGCTGCCGTTCGTCGAAGTCGCCGCGCGCGACGAAGCAGACGCACTGGCGCGCTTCGACGCGTTGCAGCGTCGCCTCGACCTCGGCCGCGGGCCGCTCGCGTGCGCATGCGCGGCGCGGCTGCCGGACGGCGCGGCGCGGCTGTATCTGGCGATTCACCACGCGATCGTCGACGGCGTGTCGTGGCGCATCCTGCTCGACGACCTCGACGCCGCGTATCGCGCCGCATGCGAGCGCACGCCCGTTCGCCTATCGCAGCCGGGCCTGCGCGCGGATGCGTGGGCCGCGCGCCTCGCGCGTGCCGCGACGGAGCCGGCATCGCCGTTCGCCGCTGAAGCGGCTTACTGGGCCGGCATGGCACAGGGCGACGACCTGGTGCCCGATCATCCCGACGCACCGGCGACGAACGCCGACGCGGCGGTCGTCGTGCAGACCATCGACGCGGCATTGACCCGCGCCGCGCTGACCGACGCGCACGCCGCGTATCGCACGCAGACGATCGAACTGCTGGGCGCGGCGCTCGCGTTGGCGCTGGCCGGTGCCGACGGCGCCGCGTCGTGCCGCGTCGAACTCGAAGGGCATGGCCGCGAGCCGCTGTTCGACGATGCGGACGCGAGCCGCACGATCGGCTGGCTGACGAGCCACTATCCGGTCACGCTGCCGGTCGAAGCCACCGCGCGCGACACGCTGTGCGCGGTCAAGGACACGCTGCGCGCGGTGCCGCACAAGGGGCTCGGCTTCGGCGTGCTCGCGCATTACGGCGACGCGGCGACGCGTGCGGCGCTGGCCGCCGTGCCGCGTCCGCGCGTCACGTTCAACTATCTCGGCCAGTTCGACGCGCCGCGCGACGCAGCGCTCGTGCCGCGCTTCGGCGGCACCGGCATCGAGCGCGACCCGCACGGGCCGCTCGGCAACACGCTCGCGATCCATGCATACCTCGATACCGACCGCGACGGCGCGCGCACGCTGAAGGTTCACTGGGTATACGGCGCGCCGCAGTTCGAGCGCGCGACGATCGATGCGCTCGCGGAACGCTATGCGGCCGCACTGCGCGAACTCGCCGACGCATGCGCATCGCGTGTCGCGCATCGCGGCGGCGGCGCGACGCCAGGCGACTTCCCGCTCGCGCAGGCCGCCGGCCTCACGCAGGCCGCGATCGAGCGCGCGCCGCTCGACTGGCGCACGATCGACGACGTGTATCCGTTGTCGCCGATGCAGCAGGGGATCCTGTTCCATGCGCTGTTCGCGCCCGGTCATGCGAGCTACGTGAACCAGCTCGTCGCGACCGCGACGGCGCTCGATACCGACCGGCTCGCGGCCGCGTTCGCCGCCTCGGTCGCACGTCACGACATCCTGCGCACCAGCGTGATGCCCGACGAGGCCGCACCGCTGCAATGCGTGCATCGCCATGCGCGGATGCCGGTCGAGCAACTCGACTGGCGTACGCGCGGCGACACGCTCGACGCCGACTTCGACGCGTGGCTCGCGGCCGACCGCGCACGCGGCTTCGACTGGCGCGAGCCGCCGCTGATGCGGCTCACGCTGATCCGCGTAACGGACGACGCGTGGCGCGTCGTGTGGACGCGCCACCATGTGCTGCTCGACGGCTGGAGCACCGCGCGCCTGCTCGCGGACGTGCTGCGCGACTATCGCGACCCCGATGCGGTGTCGCCGTTCGCGAGCCGCCCGGCGCTGCGCTATCGCGACTTCATCGCGTGGCTCGGCACGCGCGACCGCGACGCCGACGAACGCTTCTGGACCGGGCGGCTCGCGCGCCTCGACGCGCCGACGCTGATCGCCGAGCGTGTGGCCGACCGCGCGGACGCCGAGATGGTCACGTGGCGCGCGACGATCGACGCGGCCGCGACGACGCGTATCGCGCACACGGCGCGCGCGCTGAAGCTGACCGTCAACACGCTGGTGCAGGGCGCGTGGGCGCTCGCGCTGCAGCGCATGACGCACCAGCCGGCCGTCGCGTTCGGCGCGACCGTCGCGGGCCGTCCCGATGCGCTCGCGGACGTCGATACGGTGCTCGGCCTCTTCATCAACACGCTGCCGGTGATCACGGCGCCCGCGCCGCAACAACGCGCGGCCGACTGGCTGCAAGGTTTGCAGCGCGAGAACGCGGCGGCCGCCGAGCATGCGCATACGCCGCTCGCCGACATCCAGCGCTGGGCGCGCGGCGCCGGCGGCGCACTGTTCGACACGCTGGTCGTGTTCGAGAACTACCCGGTCGACGACACGGCGCGCGATGCCGATCCGCGTGCGCTCGCGCTGAGCGGCGTGCGCAGCATCGAGTCGACCGATTTCGCGCTGACGCTCGTGATCGAAAGCGGCGCCGAGCTGACGATCGACTACGGCTACGACACCGCGCGCGTCGATGCGCGCCAGGTCGAGACCTGGCACCGCGCGTTCGCGTGCGCGCTCGATGCGCTGGCCCGCACGCCCGACGCGCTGCTCGGCACGCTGTCGATCGCCGACGACGCGACGCGCGACGCGCTGGCCCGCGCGCAGGACACCGCACGGAGCTGGCCGGACGCGCAACGGCAACCGCTGCATCTGCAATTCGCGGACGCCGCACGCGCAACGCCCGATGCGATCGCACTCGAATATGCAGATGCGCAAGGTAACGTGCAACGCGCGACCTATCGCGAACTCGACCGGAACACGACACGCGTCGCCGCCGCCTTGCGCCGGCGCGGCGTGCAGCCCGACACGCCGGTCGCGCTGTGCGTCGAGCGTTCGTTCGACATGGTGACGGCGCTCGTCGGGGTGCTGAAGGCAGGCGCCGCGTACCTGCCGGTCGACCCCGACTATCCGGCCGAGCGCATCGCGTACCTGCTGCGCGACGCGCGGCCCGCGGTCGCGATCACGCAGGCCCATCTGCGCGCGCGAGTCGAGGCCGCGCTCGGCGACGATGCGACGACGCAGTTGCTGACGGTCGCCGATCTGCTCGCCGATGACGCGAACGATGGCGGCGAGCACGGCGAAGCGGGCGATGCCGCCGGCGTCGCCACCGACATCGACGCCGCCCAGCTCGCATACCTGATCTACACGTCCGGCTCGACCGGCAAGCCGAAGGGCGCCGGCAACTCGCACGGCGCGCTCGCGAACCGGATCGCGTGGATGCAGCACGCGTACCGGCTCACGCGCGACGACGTCGTGCTGCACAAGACGCCGTTCGGCTTCGACGTGTCGGTATGGGAATTCGTGTGGCCGCTCGCGATCGGCGCGAAGCTCGCGATCGCCGCGCCCGGCGACCACCGCGATCCGGCCCGCCTCGCGGCCGCGATCCATGCGCACGGCGTGACGGTGCTGCACTTCGTGCCGTCGATGCTGGCCGCGTTCGCCGCGTATCTCGACGATTTCCAGGCCGCCGCGCAATGCGACAGCGTGCGCCTGATCGTCGCGAGCGGCGAGGCGCTCGCGCCGGAACTCGTCGCGAAGGTCGCGCGGCTCGTGCCGAACGCGACGCTCGTGAACCTGTACGGGCCGACGGAAGCCGCGATCGACGTGTCGCACTGGACCTGCGGCCCCGACGACGCCAACGCATTCGCGGTGCCGATCGGTCATCCGATCGCGAACCTGCAGCTGCACGTGCTCGACGCGGCCTGGCAGCCGGTGCCGGCCGGCGCGACCGGCGAACTGTATCTGGCCGGCGCGGGGCTCGCGCGCGGCTATCTCGGCCGCCCGGGGCTGACCGCCGAGCGTTTCGTGCCCGATCCGTTCGTGCCGGGCGCGCGCATGTATCGCACCGGCGACCTCGCACGGCGTCGCGCCGACGGCGCGCTCGACTACCTCGGCCGCGTCGACACGCAGGTGAAGCTGCGCGGCCAGCGGATCGAGCCGGGCGAAATCGAGGCGCTGCTGCGCACGGCGCCCGGCGTGCACGACGCGGTCGTGATCGTGCGCGACGAGCAGCTGATCGGCTATGTCGCACGCGGCGACGCAGGGCCGCTCGACCGTGCGGCCCTGCTGGATTCGCTGCGCGCGCAGTTGCCGGCCTACATGGTGCCGTCGCAGCTGATCGAACTCGACGCGCTGCCGGTCACGCCGAACGGCAAGTGCGACCGCCATGCGTTGCCCGCACCGGTGCGCGAGGCGGCCGCGGCCAGCGAACTCGCGACCGACACGGAGCGCGCGCTCGCGGCGATCTGGCAACGCGTGCTGCACGTCGACGCGATCGGCCGCGACGACGATTTCTTCCTGCTCGGCGGCCACTCGCTGCTCGCGACGCAAGCCCATGCGCAGGCGAACCTGCACTGGGGCCTCGCGCTGCCGCTGCGCACGCTGTTCGACACCCGCACGCTCGCACGCTGCGCGGACGCGATCGATGCGGCCTGCGCGGCACGCGGCGCGACCGACGCGGCGAGCGCGATCGACGCGCTGCTCGGCGAACTGGAAACCCAATAAGGACGACGGATGACGAGGATGCAACCCGACTGGCTCGCACTCGCGACGCGTTTCGCGCAATTGCCCGACGCGCAGCGCGCGGTGTTCATCGACAAGCTCGGCGCGGCCGGCATCGACTTTCGCATGCTGCCGATCCCGCCGCGCACGCCGCGCGGCGACCGTCTGCCGGCATCGTTCGCGCAGACGCGGCTGTGGCTGCACGCGCGGCTGATCGACGCGCCGGACGCGTATCACATCACCGAGCGGCTCGCGCTGACGGGCCCGCTCGACGTGCACGCGCTGCGGCTCGCGTGTGATGCGCTGATCGCGCGGCATGAGTCGCTGCGCACGACCTTCGACGAAGCGGAGGACGGCGTCGCGCAGACGATCCATCCGCCGCTGCGCTGCCCGTGGCGTGAGACCGGTCTCGAAGCGCTGCCCGACGCGCAGCGCATGGCACGCGCCGAAAGCATCGCGACCGCCGACGAAGCCGCCGCGTTCGATCTCGGCGCGGCGCCGCTCATGCGCGCACACCTGATCCGTCTCGACGCGACGCATCACTGGCTCGCGCTGACCGTTCACCACATCGTGTCGGACGGCTGGTCGTCGGACGTGATGCGGTTCGAACTCGCGGCGTTCTATCGCGCGTATGCGTCGGGCGCGCCGGTGCCGCTCTCGCCGCTGCCGATCCAGTATGCGGACTATGCGCTGTGGCAGCGCCGCTGGCTCGATGCCGGCGAGCGCGATCGGCAGCTGGCGTTCTGGCGCGAGCGCCTCGACCCGCAACGCGGCGTGCTGACGCTGCCCGGTGCCGCAGCGCGGCCGGCGCGCCGCAGCGCACGCGGCGCGCGTCACGTGTTTTCCCTCGACGCACACACCGGCGCGCGGCTGCGCGCGTTCGCGGCCGCGTCGGGCGCGACGCCGTTCGCGGTGCTGCTCGCGGCGCTCGACGCGCTGCTCGCGCGCGCGACCGGCGATGCGCGGATCTGCGTCGGCGTGCCGGCCGCGAACCGCGAGCGCGCGGAAACGGCCGGCCTGATCGGCTTTTTCGTCAACACGCTCGCGATCGATGTCGACGTGCCCGCGCACGGCGATTTCGCGTCGCTGGTCGCGCGCACGCAGCGCGCGCTCGTCGATGCGCAGATGCATCAGGACGTGCCGTTCGAGCAGGTCGTCGACGCGCTCGGCGTGCCGCGTAGCGCCAGCCACCATCCGCTGTTCCAGGTGATGGCCGCATACGGCGAGCGCCGCGCGCTGCCGGCGCTGGGCGCGGCATCGGCAACCTTGCTGCCGTCCGGCACGCCTTCCGCGAAATTCGACCTGACGCTTGCCGTCGAGGCGACGCCCGACGGCACGTTCGACGCCGCATTCATCTACGCGCTCGACCTGTTCGACGGCGACGCGATCGCGCGGCTGGCCGCGCGCTTCGTCGCGCTGCTCGGCGATGCGCTCGCGCGCCCCGACATGCCGATCGGCGATCTCGACTGGCTGTCGGCCGACGAGCTCGCACAACTCTTCGCGTGGAATGCGCCGGCAGGCGCGGCCGAAGCCGAACCGTTCGTGCCGGTGCATGCACGGATCGCCGCGCACGCGCACGCACGGCCCGACGCACGCGGCGTCGCCGACATCGATCGCGCGCTGACGCGCGGCGAGGTCGACGCGCGCGCGGCCCGCATCGCGCGCAACCTCGTCGCCGCCGGGGTGCAGCCGGAAATGCGCGTCGGCGTCGCGCTGCAGCGCTCGGTCGACCTGCTGGTCGCGCTGATCGCGGTGCTGAAGTCGGGCGCCGCGTTCGTGCCGCTCGATCCGGCGCATCCGCGCGAACGGCTCGCGCAGATCGTCGGCGACGCGGGCATCGCGCACGTGCTGACCGACGCCGCGAGCGCCGCGTCGCTGCCCGAGCTACCGGCGCTGCGCGTCTGGCGCGCGGACGAAGTGGACGCGCTCGACGAAGCCGCGGACGTCGCGCTGCCGGACGTGCTGCCCGGCCATGCGGCGTACGCGATCTACACGTCCGGCTCGACCGGCAAGCCGAAGGGCGTGATCGTCGATCACGCGGCGTTCGCGCGGCATTGCGCGGCGATCGCCGAGCGCTACGGCGCGGGCGAGCACGACGTGTTCCTGCTGTTCCAGTCGGTCAACTTCGATGGCGCGCACGAAGGCTGGTTTTCGCAGTACCTGTCGGGTGCCGCCGTGTCGGTGACGGCCGACGTGCTTTGGCCGCCCGCGCAGACCTGCGCGATGATGATTCGCGACGGCGTGACGATGACCTACGTGCCGCCCGGCTGCGCCGCGCAGCTCGCCGAATGGGCGCTCGCGCACGGCGCGCCGCCGACGCTGCGCTCGCTGACCGTCGGCGGCGAGGCGACGTCGCGCGAAGCGTTCGCGATGTTGCGCCGCGCGATGCCGAACGTGCGCGTGGTCAACGGCTACGGCCCGACCGAGACCGTGATCACGCCGACGCTGTGGATGTTCCGTCCCGGCGACGATCTCGCGACGCTCGGCGACGCCGCGTACCTGCCGATCGGCACGCTGGTCGGCGCGCGCACCGCGCACGTGCTCGACGCGCGGCTGCATCCGCTGCCGGTCGGCGTGATCGGCGAGCTGTACCTCGGCGGCGAGGGGATCGGCGTCGCGCGCGGCTATCTCGACCGTCCCGCGCTGACGGCCGAGCGCTTCGTGCCCGATCCGTACGGCGCGCCGGGCGCACGCCTGTATCGCACGGGCGACCTCGTGCGGCGGCGCGCGGACGGCGTATTCGACTTCATCGGCCGCGTCGATCACCAGGTGAAGCTGCGCGGGCTGCGCATCGAACTCGGCGAGATCGAGGCCCAGCTGGCCGCGCACGATGCGGTGCGCGAAGCGTGCGCGGTCGTGCACGGGCAGGGCGCGCAGGCGCAGCTCGTCGCGTACGTCGAACTGACCGCCGACGCGCAGGCGGCCGCGCAACCGGTGGAGGCCGCGACGCTCGACGCACATCTGCGCCGCACGCTGCCCGACTACATGGTGCCCGCGCAGCTGATCGTGCTCGACGCGCTGCCGCGCAACGCGAACAGCAAGGTCGATCGGGCGCGGCTGCCGGCGCCGGTGCGCGTCGAACGCGCTTACGAGGCGCCGCACGACGGCGACGAAACCGCGCTCGCGGCGATCTGGCGCGACGTGCTGAACGTCGAGCGCGTCGGCCGCGGCGATCACTTCTTCGAACTCGGCGGCCATTCGCTGGCGGCGGTGCGCGTCGCGACGCGCGTTGCCGAGCGGCTCGGCCGCGACGTGCCGGTGCGCGCGCTGTTCGAAGCGCCGGTGCTCGCGCAATACGCGCGCCAGGTGGCTGACGCGCCGCGCGCCGCGCACGCCGGCGCCGCGGCGCCGGGCGTCGCGATGGCGAAGCCCGATGCGCTCGGCGTGTGGCCGCTGTCGCCCGCGCAACTCGGCCTGTGGTTCCTGTGGCGCGCGCAGCCGGACAGCGCCGCATACAACATTCCGGTCGCGCTGCGCGTGCGCGGCCCGCTCGACGTCGATGCGCTGCGCGCGGCGTTTTCGGCGGTCGCGGCCGCGCATCCGGCGCTGCGCACGCGGCTCGTCGCGCGCGACGGCATGCTGCCGGGCCAGCGGATCGACGCCGCGGCGAGCGTCGCGCTGCCGGTCGTCGACCTGTCCGCGCTGCCCGACGCGCTCGCCCGCGCGGCGGCGCTGACCGGCGCCGATGCGCTCGCGCCGTTCGATCTCGCGGCCGACGCGCCGCTGTGGCGCGCCCGCGTGCTGCGGCTCGGCGCGGACGATCACGTGCTGTCGGTGACGATCCATCACATCGTGTCGGACGGCGAATCGATCGAGCTGTGGCTCGACGCGGTGCGCGCGCGCTATGTCGCGCTCGTGCGCGGCGAAGCGGCCCGGGCCTCTTCGACGACGACAACGGCGCCAGAAAACACGCTGCTCGTGCTGCCCGCGCCGTGCCAGCCGGCCCGTGTCGCGTACTGGCGCGACGCGCTGGCCGATCTGCCGCCGCCCATGCTGCCGCAGCGCGCCGACGCGCCGGCCGTGCCGCAATGGCGTGCGGCGCGCATCGCGTTCGAGTTCGACGCGTCGCTGATCCGTGCCGCGCGCGATGCCGCGTCGGCGTCGCACGCGACGTTGCCGATGCTGCTGCATGCGGCGCTCAATACCGCGCTGTTCCGCGTGACCGGCGCGGCCGACCAGCCGGTCGGCGTGCTGGCATCGACGCGCGAACTCACGGGTGAAGCCGCACGCGACGCGCTCGGTCTCTTCATCAATTCGGTGGTCGTACGCACGCGGATCGACGCGGCGGCTCGCCGTTTCGACGTGCTCGCTCAGGTGCGCGATACGGCGCTCGCCGCGTATGCGCGTGCGGACGTGCCGTTCGCCGACGTCGTCGCGGCGCTGCGCGCGCCGCGTGCCGCGCGGGCCAATCCGCTGTTCCAGGTGATGTTCAACTACCTGCGTCCGACCGGCGCGGCCGCACGCGACTGGGCCGGCCTGTCGCTCGCCGGCTTCGACGACGTGCGTCATCGCGTCGTGTTCACGCTGGAGCTGGACGTCGTCGAGCATCCGGACGGCCGCGTGAGCGCCGCGTTCTCCTATGCGGACGAACTGATCGACGGCCGCTTCGTCGATGCGCTCGTCGATCTTTACCACGACGAAGTCGCGCGTTTCGCCGGTGCGGCGCAAGCGCCACTCGGCGTGCCCGATGCGCTGTTCGCCGCGCCGGCAGCGGTCGCGGTCGCACCGGCTGGCAACGCGACCCATGCGGCGGCGTCATCGCGCGTGCCGAACACGGCTGCCGCGCTCGCCGCGCTGTGGTCGGACACGTTCGCGACGGCCGCGCCCGCGCCCGATGCCGATCTGTTCGAGGCCGGCGCGACGTCGTTCGACGTCGTGCGGTTCGTCGATGCGGCGAGCCGCGCCGGGCACGCGCTGACGGTGGCCGACGTGTTCGCGTCGCCGACGCTCGCGGCGCTCGGCACGCATCTCGACGCAGCGGCGCACACGCGGCTGGAGGTGCGCGATGCTGGCTGAAGTGCGCCCGGACGGATTCACGCTGCTCGATACGTACCGCCTCGCGTTCGCGGACGGCCTGTTCGCGGTGCGCGACGGCACGGAGATCCGCGTCGCACAGGGCGACGGCATCGGCGCGCAGTTGCTGCGTGCGCAACTCGGCGACGACGGCGCGCTGCGCCTCGTCGCCTACAACCACCGTGCGGCGCCGGCCGACCAGCGCCGCGCGCTGCTGGCCGCGCTCGCCGCGGCGTTTTCGGACAGCGCGCGCCACGCGGCGATCCGGCTCGACCCGGCCGCATGGCCGGCGGTCGCGCTCGATGCGCTGCGCGCGAGCGGCGTGCTGGCCGACGGCGGCCGGTGCATGCGCGAGGGCTGGGCCCAGCAGGCCGATCTGTGGCGCGTCGGCGCGCATCTGCCGTGCGCGACGCTGCCGATGCTGACCGACGGCCGGCGTCATCCGCGCCGGCCGCCCGCGCCGCGCGGCGACGTGTATGCGCGCGACCTGCCGGCGCTCGGCGTGCGCTTCACGCTGCGCGGCTGGCAGCCGGGCGAGGATGCCGCGCGCCTTGCGCATTGGTTCGACGAGCCGCGCGTGCGCGACGGCTGGCCGCGCACGCAGCCCGGCGCGCACGGCACGGCGCCCGATGCCGATCCGCACGTGAGCCCGCTCGTCGGCTGCTTCGACGGCGAACCGTTCGCGTACGTCGAGGCGTACTGGCTGAAGGAAGACCCGCTCGCGTCGCACGTCGGCGCACGCGACTACGACCGCGGGCTGCGGATGCTGGTCGGCGCATCGCGCTGGCGCGGCCCGCATTGCGTGGCGGGCTGGCTGCCGTCCGTCGTGCATTACCTGTTTCTCGACGACCCGCGCACCGAAGCGGTCGGCTGCGCGGTCCCGGCCGGCCGCGCGCGGGTCGTCGATACCCTCGCGCGGCATGGCTTCGCGCGGCAGCGCCGCCTGGCGCTCGCCAACGGGCAGCCGCTGTGGATGCGCACGCTGCGCGAGACCTTCTTCTCCGGCCGTCACGTCTGACGGGCCGGTTTCACCGACAAGGGAGCTGAGAGACATGCAGAGAGAAACCGTATTCGACCTGATCGGCGTCGGCTTCGGGCCGTCGAACCTGGCGCTGGCCGTGCGCCTCGCGGAACGCCGCGGCACGCGTCCGTTCGCGCATTGCTTCGTCGAATGCCAGCCGGAATTCGGCTGGCACCGTGGCATGCTGCTCGACGACTGCCGGATGCAGATCTCGTTTCTGAAGGATCTCGTCACGATGCGCGATCCGAAGAGCCGCTACACGTTCATCAACTATCTGTTCGAACGCGGCCGGCTGAACGAATTCGTCAACCTGAAGAACTTCTATCCGACCCGCGTCGAATTCCACGACTACCTGAGCTGGGTCGCCGGCGCGTTCGACGAGCACGTCCACTACAGCGAAACCGTCACGGCGATCGAGCCCGTTCACGGCGACGGCGCGCGCGTCGATGCGCTGCGCGTGTTGTCGCGCGATGCGGCCGGCCACGAACGCCAGCGCGTGACGCGTGCGCTGTCGGTCGGCGTCGGCGGCACGCCGGCGGTGCCGGACGCGTTCGCCGCGCTCGGTCGCGACCGCGTGATCCATTCGTCGTCCTACCTGACCGACATCGACCGGCTGGTCGCGTCGCCGGACGGCGAGCGCCGCCGCGTCGCGGTGATCGGCGCGGGGCAGAGCGCGGCCGAGGTGTTCATCGACCTCGCGCGCCGCTTCCCGCACGTCGACGCGAGCCTCGTGATGCGCGCGGGCGCACTGAAACCGGCCGATGACAGCCCGTTCGTCAACGAGATCTTCAGCCCGGCGTTCACCGACGTCGTCTATGCGCAACCGCACGACGCGCGCCGCGCGCTGCTCGAGCGCTATCGCGACACCAACTACGCGGTGGTCGACCGGCCGCTGATCGAGCAGATCTACGAAATGCTGTACCTGCAGCGCATCGACGGCACGCCGCGTCACGCGCTGCGCGCGAACAGCGCGATCGAGGCCGCGGTGCGCACCGCCGACGGCCGCATCGAGCTGACGCTGCGCGACCGGATGAACGGCGCGACGCACGTCGAACGCTTCGACGCGCTGGTGCTGGCGACCGGCTACCGGCGCGACACGCATTCGGCGCTGCTCGAAGGACTCGCGCCGCACCTGGGCGATGCGCTCACGCGCGGCGACGTCACGCGCGACTACCTGCTCGCGACGCCCGAGCACTTCGCGCCGCGCATCTACCTGCAAGGCTGCTGCGAAGACAGCCACGGCCTGTCCGACACGCTGCTGTCGGTCCTCGCGCGCCGTGCGGACGAGATCTGTGCGTCGCTCGAGGAAGGGATCGCACCCGGCCATGACGACGGGGCGGTCCGGGCGCTGCATGAACAACGACACCAAAACGGGGCGAGCGCGGGCCGCATGGCTTTCGCTCTTTGACAAAGGCGCGGTCGGAGACCGCATCAAGAAAGTGGAGCAGAGAAAGATGGAGTGGGCAACAGGCACGCGTGTGCGTGCGATCGCAGCCGCGGCGAGCGTGGCGTTCGGGATGGCGGCAGGGCATGCATACGCCCAGACGGCGCCGGCCGTGAACGCAGGTGCCGCGGTGTCGGGCGGCAGTGCGCAGAACGGTGCGGCGGCTAGTGCGGCGGCAAGCACGTCGACCGGCGCGCAGAATGGCTCGACGACCGGCACGCTGCCGGCGATCAACGTCAACGCGGGCTCGCAAGGCGACGGCACGGTCGGGCTCGTCGCGAAGCGCAGCCGGACCGGCACCAAGACCGATACGTCGATCAACGAAATCCCGCAGACGATCAACATCGTCACCGCGCAGCAGATCGAGATGACCGGCGCGACCGACGTGAACGCGGCGCTGCGCTACGTGCCGGGTTTCTCGTCGTACGGCTCGGACAACCGTTCCGACTGGTACGCGGCGCTGCGCGGCTTCACACCGACCGCTTACGTGAACGGCCTGCAGGTGCCGAACACGCTGAACCTGTCGAGCTGGCGCGTCGATCCGTACATGATCGACAGCATCACCGTGCTGCGCGGGCCGACGTCGGTGCTGTACGGCGCCGGCGACCCGGGCGCGATCATCGACGTGCAGACCAAGACGGCCGACGGCGAGCGCGTGCGCGAAGCCGGCGTGCAGTTCGGCAACTATGCGCGCAAGCAGTTCATGATCGACGTCGGCGACAAGCTCGATGCGGACGGCAAGTATGCGTACCGGTTCGTCGGCGTCGCGCGCGACGGCAACGCGCTGACCGGCCCGAACAACGACCAGCGCGTCGCGCTCGCGCCGTCGTTCCGCTGGCGTCCGGACGCGGACACGTCGCTGACGCTGTCCGCCACGTACCTGCAGGACTGGGGCGACATCTCGTCGAACTTCCTGCCGGCGCAAGGCACGGTGTTGCCGAACCCGAACGGGCAGCTCGACAAGGACGTCTACGGCGGCGATCCGGATTTCAACTACTACCGCAAGAAGCAGTGGTCGCTCGGCTACCAGTTCGAGCGGAATCTGAATTCGATGTGGACGTTCCGGCAGAACGTGCGCTGGATGCACCTGTCGCTCGACAACGGCTCGGTGTTCGGCGCGGGCTTCGCGGACGGCAGCCTGACCGACATCAACCGCTGGGCCGGCGTGTTCCAGACGAACTACAGCCGCTTCGACATCGACAACAACCTGCAGGGCCGCTTCGGCACGGGGCCGCTCGAGCACACGCTGCTGCTCGGCTTCCAGTACAACCGGCAGACCGCGACCGACAGCGAATGGCTGGCCGCCGCGCCGACGCTGAACATCTACAACCCGGTCTACACGCCCGTCACGCTATCCGTGTTCTCGCCGCCGAACACCACGTACCGCACCAACACGTACACGACGATGAACACGTTCGGGCTGTACGTGCAGGACCAGGTCAAGTGGAACCGCTGGACGCTGACGCTCGGCGGCCGCGAGGACTGGGTCAACCAGCGGATGGACGACCGCGAGGGCGGCACGCAGTCGAAGGCCGACATCAGTGCGTTCACCGGCCGCGTGGGCCTCACCTACCAGGGCGACTACGGGCTGTCGCCGTACGTCAGCTACGCGACGTCGTTCAACCCGCTGATCGGCGTGAACCTGTACGGCGGCGGCCTGCCGCAGCCGACCCGCGGCAAGCAGATCGAGGCCGGCCTGCGCTGGCAGCCGCCCGGCAAGAACCTGATGCTGAGCGCGGCGATCTACCAGATCAACCAGACCAACGTGCTCACGTCGACGCCGCTCAATCTCGATTCGTCCGGCACGACGTCGGTCCAGACGGGCGAAGTGCGCTCGCGCGGGATCGAGCTGAACGCGACCGGCAAGCTCACGCGCAACCTGTCGCTGATCGCGTCCTACGTCTACCAGGACGTGAAGAACGTGAAGGCGAACGACGCATCGCTGAACAACTGGCCGGTCGACATTCCGCGACCGCGCCAGATGGCGTCGCTGTGGGCCGACTGGACGTGGCACACGGGGCCGCTCACGGGCTTCGGCCTGGGCGGCGGCGTGCGTTACCAGAGCGCGTCGGCCGGTGCGGCCGACAACTCGCTGACGGTCGCGAGCTACACGCTGTTCGACGCGGGCGTGCACTACGACACGCGCAACTGGCGCTTCGCCGTGAACGGGACGAACCTGTTCAACCGCCACTACATCAGCGGTTGCCAGTCGACGAGCGTCTGCATTTTCGGGACCGACCGCACGGTGCTCGCCACCGCGAAATACAACTGGTGACGCCGCGCGCCGCGGCGCGCCGGCCGGCCTTCGGGCCGGCGCGGGCGGGCCGCGGCGCCGTCGTCCGTTTTTTCCACGACGCCTCCATGCCGAAGAAAAATCTCGTCTACATCCAGTCGCTGCGCAACGGCGCGGCCGATCGCGCCGGCCAGCCGGTCGCCTACCGGGGCGGCACGCGCTACATGAAGGCGCCGCTCGAATTCCTTGTCGAGCGCCTGAACGACTCGCCGCTCGGCGAACGCTATGCGCTCAAGGGCGTGATCGTCGACGACGACGCAGGCTCGCCGGCCGACCGCGCGAAGGTCGCCGACTACGGCTTCGCGCGCACGCCGGGCCGCCCGTGGATCCTGCCCGACGGGCTGACGGTGCAGGGCCGGCCGGTCGACGAACTGTTCTGCACGATTGCATCGACGTACCGCCGGCTGCCGCGCGACGCGCGCGAGCGCGTGACGGGCAAGCAGGCGTTCGAGCGCCGCCTGCTCGAACGCCTGCTCGAACTCGACGCCGACGTGGTCGTGCTCGACGGGCTGCTCGTGATCCTCGACGAGCTCGTGCGTCCCGGCGCGCGCTTTCACCGCCGCATCGCGAACATCCATCCCGGCATTACGGCCGACGCTTCGCCGTACCAGCGGCGCGGTGCGTGGGCGACGCTCGACGCGCTGCACGGCGCGCGCGGCGAACGGGTCGACTGGGCGAGCGGCGCGACCTCGCGCGTCGAACCGGTGACGATGACGGGCGCCTCGTTCCACTACGTCGACAACGGCATCGATTCCGGCGAGGTGATCTGCGACGTGCTCGACACGCCGATCGCGCCGGACGACACGATTCTCGAACTGCGCTGGAACAACTTCCAGCGCAGCCTGTTTCCGGCGCTCGAGCAGGGGCTGCACATCCTTGCCGACCGCCACGACGCGGGAGCACTGTGATGGAAGACACGCTGACGAAACCGGCCAACGCGGCAGACGCGGTCGAAGGCGAGGTGGCCGCGGCACTCGACGGCGCCGCGCACGGGCAGGAGCCGCCCGCCGTCGAGCGCACGCTCGACGCGTGGCGGCCCGGCGATCCGCCGGCGGCGCTGCTCGCGGAATTCGTCGCGCTGTTCAACACGGACACGCGGCACGACGCGGCGACGGTGTCGGTGCCGCTCGGCGGCGCCGATCCGGCGGCCGTCGCGTCGTACGTCGCGCGCGCGGTGCGCGAAGGCGTGATCGACGGCGCGCGGATCGCGGGCGACCGGCTGCGCGTCACCGCATCGCGCGCGACGTTCTGGCAGAACCCGCTGCCGTGGCTGAAGGCACCCGCGTCGGGCGGGATGCCGCTGCGCTACACGATCACGAACGGCCACCGGCACCCGGTGCGGCCGCCGTCGCCGGCCGGCGAGATCTATGCGCGCTACATGCCGCAGGTCGGGATGACGTTCAGCCTGCGCACCGTCGACATCGCTGCACATGCGCAGCTGTTCAGCGACTGGATGAACCTCGATCGCGTCGCGCATTTCTGGGATCAGCGCGGCACGCTCGACGAGCACGCCGCGTATCTCGCGGAGCGGCTCGCCGATCCGCACATGCATCCGATGATCGGCTATTTCGACGACACGCCGTTCGGCTATTTCGAGTTCTACTGGGCGAAGGAGGACCGCCTCGCGCCGTTCTACGACGCGCACGACTACGATCGCGGGCTGCACCTGCTGATCGGCGACTCGCGCTTCCAGAGCGCGGGCAAGCTGCATGCATGGTGGAGCGGGGTGCTGCACTACATGTTCGTCGACGAACCGCGCACGCAGCGGCTCGTCGGCGAGCCGCGCGTCGATCACGTGCGGCATATCGCGTACATGCACCGGCTCGGGTTCCATACGTTGAAGGAGTTCGATTTCCCGCACAAGCGCGCGGCGCTTACCGTGATGGAGCGCGAAACATTCTTCGACACTTTCCGGTTGCCGTGACGGGGACGGGGGCGCGAAGTGTCGATTCGTCGAAACGTCGATTCGCAAGCATCGACGTTTCGCGCGGCTTGCAGGGGGCGCGCGTCGGCCGTTCGGGACCACGCTCTACATGCTCGATACGAACATCTGTTCGTTCATCATGCGCGAGCGACCGTCCGTGGTGTTGTCCCGGCTGCAGTCGTGCGTCAATGCGCAGCACCGGATCGTCGTGTCGGCGATTACCTATGCGGAAATGCGGTTCGGCGCGGTCGGCAGAAAGGCATCGCCGAAGCATGCGGAACTCGTGACGGCCTTTGTCGCTCGGCTGGACGGCGTGTTGTCGTGGGATACCGCGGCGGTCGATGCAACGGCGGCGATTCGCGCCGACCTCGCCGCGCGCGGCACGCCGATCGGCGCAAACGATGCGTCGATCGCCGGTCACGCGATCGCGGCCGGTGCCGTGCTCGTCACGAACAATCGTCGCGAGTTCGGCCGCGTCGCGGGGTTGTCGCTCGAAGACTGGGCGGCCTCGGCCTGAGGTCGTGAATGCGCGATGGCGTGGCGCCCGCGCGGTCGCACGTCACACGCGAGGAACAGGCGGATCCGCGAGGAAGGCGCTGCGGAACGCGTCGAGATACCGGTCGGCGTCCGCGCTGAATTCCCCCGGCAGCAGCGCGAACGCGCGGGCCTGCAGATCCTGCCCGAGCGTCGCGTAGATTGCTTCGTCGGACAACAGCGCGCGGATCGCATCGTACGTCGGCGGCGAAGCAATCCGCTGCGCATCGCGCGCCAGTAGCGCAGCCGCCGCCACCTCAGGCTGGAAACCGTGCTGCTCGAGCAGGTCGGGCGCCACGTCCCAGATGCGCTCGCGATTGCCTGCGTCGTGGAAATGCGTGAGCAGGAACAACAGGTCGTACGCGTCGCTGTTCTGGCGCGCGCGCCGGTCCTTCCACGCGAGCAACTTCAACAGCGCAAGGGCCGACAGGCTCGCCACCGGCACCTCGACGTCGGCCGCGATCGACACGACCAGCGCCGTATCGATCGCCTCCTGAAAGCCCAGCACATTCAACACGAAATCGCCGCCAGGCGGCCACGCGATTTCGCCGGGCGGCGTTTCGAGCGGCCCGAACGGCACGAGATCGAGTTCCGTGCGAAAGCCTTGCGTCCCGCTGTCGAACAGCAGTTTCTGCTGATGCTTCGGCGCACGCGCGAATTGCCCGGTCGCGACGAGCGCGTCGACGAGCCGTTCGTGAAACGGCCAGCTCACCGCGCACACCGCGACGTCGACGTCCCGCGTCGCCCGCACCGGGCGGATGCCGTGGACGTGCCACATCAGGATGTCGCGCGCGGTCGCACCGGCGACGACGAATGCCGCGTCGAGCTGCGAGCAGGCCGCGCGGACCGCCTGCAGCAGCGCGACCGCCGCCGGCTCGAGCGGCCGGCGCGCGTCGACTTCAAGCGGGCGGGCGGGCGAGGTATCGGTCATGGATGTGTTCGGCGGCGGCGAGATTGCGACTGTCCCCGGACGAGACGAGATCCGCGTAGATCAGCAGCGGCGGCACGAGCGGCACGTCCTGCTCGCGCCAGTCGAGCGCCGGCGACGGCGGCCAGAAGGCTTCGAGCAGCTCGACGTCGCCACGCTCGTCCGGGCGCAGGCGTGCCTGGAGCAGCAGGCGGTTCGACACGGCGCCATGCGTATAGACGGTGATCGCGGCCGGCTTCAGGTCGTGCGTCAGCAAGTCGGCCGCGGGTTCGCCGCCCAGCCGCGCGTCGAATGCCGCGAAATCGAAGCCGCGCCACCAGTCGGGCGCGAGCGCGGCAAACCGCCGGGCGGGCAGTTTCGCGCGCAGGCGGCTCGGATACAGCGCGACCCATTCCTGCATGAAGCGCGGCCAGTCGGGCATCAGCCGTTCGCCGTTGCGCCGCTGCGCGAGAAGGCCGCGCGCGAGCAGGTCGTCCATCGCGAGATTGACCGTGCCGAGCGCGACGCCCGACGCGGCAGCGATCGCCCGGTACGGTTGCGCGACGAGGCCCGGCTGCGTCGCGAGCGCGAACATCACGGCCAGCCCCTTGGGCGTCGTCGCGCGCGATGCCTGCCGGCGCGGCGTGCGGGCGGGTTTCGGCCGGCCGGAAATCATCACGGTCGCTTCCGGCTGGATCAGGCACGCATTGCCGGCCGTGTCGAGAAACGGGATGCCTTGATCGGTCAGGCGGGCGGCCAGCTCGACCGATACGTACGGCGCAACCAGCATCAGCGGCCGCTCGCCGGGCCATGGGGCGCCGCCGCGCCGGCGCAGCGCCGCGCGTGCGTCCTGCACCGATTCGACCCCGACGCTCACCGCCGCCGGCATCTCGAAGGCCTGCCCGGCAATGGCGAAACGGATCATCGCGTCGGCATGCGCGTCATAGGCGGCCGGCACGCGCACGGGCCGCGCACGGAAGCGCCGGGTCGCGCGTTCGAACGCGGCGCAGGCTTCGTCGAGCACGTGCTGTTCCGCTATCGGCAGGGTGGCGTTCTCGGGCATCGGGGTGGATCGCTTGTTCACTTTTCTGACAGCGTACACAAAAAATGTACAACCGTCAAAAAATGAACAAGAACGCTCAACCCTTTGATGGGACGGGATTATTCCGGAATGACGAACGGAACTCAACGTGCACTCCCACCCGAGAAATCAAGACGAACTCGCAGTGTCCCGCATCCCGATGCGTGGCCGGCAGTCGCCCGAATGGCCGGTTTCCTCCCGCCGTGCGATTCGTCTTGTGCCGGAGGATAGACCGGCAACTAAAGGTTGTCTCAGCGACGACTTTCTGTCTGTCCGGTTGCCGCTCAACCGACTATCCTTGCCTGCACATTCCCCCCGGAACCCAGGAGACGACACCGTGACGCACAGCGTGATCCCCGCAGGCCTCGCCGACGAAATGATCGAGATCCGGCACCGCATTCATGCCCACCCCGAACTGGGCTTCGAGGAATTCGCGACAAGCGATCTCGTCGCCGGGCAGTTGCAGGCGTGGGGCTACACGGTGCAGCGCGGGCTCGGCGGCACGGGCGTCGTCGCGCAGCTGAAGGTGGGCAATGGCACGCAGCGCCTCGGCCTGCGTGCCGACATGGACGCGCTGCCGATCCACGAGTCGACCGGCCTGCCGTACCAGAGCACGATCCCCGGCAAGATGCACGCGTGCGGTCACGACGGCCACACGGCGATGCTGCTCGCGGCCGCGAAGCACCTGGCGCGCGAGCGCCGCTTTTCCGGCACGCTGAACCTGATTTTCCAGCCGGCCGAGGAAGGGCTCGGCGGCGCGAAGAAAATGCTCGACGACGGGCTGTTCGAGCAGTTCCCGTGCGACGCGATCTTCGCGATGCACAACATGCCGGGCTTCCCGACGGGCAAGTTCGGCTTCCTGCCGGGGCCGTTCATGGCGTCGTCCGATACCGTGACCATCGACGTGCAGGGGCGCGGCGGCCACGGTGCGGTGCCGCACAAGGCGATCGACCCGGTCGTCGTGTGCGCGCAGATCGTCATCGCGCTGCAGACGATCGTCTCGCGCAACGTATCGCCGCTCGACATGGCGATCGTCACGGTCGGTGCGATCCACGCGGGCGAGGCGCCGAACGTGATTCCCGACCGCGCGCAGATGCGCCTGTCCGTGCGCGCGCTGAAGCCCGAGGTGCGCGACCTGCTCGAGACACGCATCAAGGAAGTCGTTCATGCGCAGGCGGCCGTGTTCGGCGCGACCGCGACGATCGACTACCAGCGTCGCTATCCGGTGCTCGTCAACGATGCGGAGATGACCGCGTTCGCACGCGGCGTCGCGCGCGGGTGGGTCGGCGAAGCGAACCTGATCGACGGGATGGTGCCGCTCACCGGCAGCGAGGATTTCGCGTTCCTGCTCGAGAAGCGGCCGGGCTGCTACCTGATCATCGGCAACGGCGACGGGGAGGGCGGCTGCATGGTGCACAACCCCGGCTACGACTTCAACGACGCGGCGCTGCCGATCGGCGCATCGTACTGGGTCAAGCTGGCGGAGACCTTCCTGGTGTGACGCCGCGTCGCATCGACGTGGGCACCGCCGCCCGGTGCGCGCCCGCGCGGCCATGACACCGGCCGCGCGGGACGCATTGGAAACGCGCCAAAGGCGCTACACAAGAGCTACCGCAAACCCTCGCCCAGGCTCCTGTTCCATTGGAAAGCGCTCACGCGCTGAATTTGACGCTCCTTGACATCGACGGCACGGGCCGCGTGCTACGCTGCGCGCGACGCCGGATCGGCTCGATGAATACAGGTGTGGACGACATGCGAAAACAGTTTCTGACCGTGCTGACGGCTTGCGCGGTCGGCGTTCTGGCGGCCGGATGCGACGACCAGAAGGTAGCTGATGCGGTGAACGCGATCAAGCCCGATCCGATGGCGTTCGGCAATCTGCAGCCGGGCGTCTCGACGACCGAGGACGTGCTGCGCCAGGCGGGCAAGCCCGAGATGGTCCGGCAGGGCGACGACGGCTCGCAGCGTTTCGAGTATCCGCGCGGCCCGTACGGCACGAGCACGTACATGCTCGATTTCGGGCCCGACGGCCGGCTCGTGTCGATCACGCAGGCGCTGACGGCGGCGAACATCGCGAAGGTCGTGCCGGGGATGTCGAAGGACGACGTACGGCAACTGCTCGGCAAGCCGACCGAGGTCGCGCAATACGCGTTGAGCCATGAGGAAGTGTGGAGCTGGCACTGGGCCGAGGGCGGCGTATCGGGCGACGCGATGTTCAACGCGCATTTCTCCCCCGACGGCACCGTGATCCGGACTTCGCGCTCGGAAGCGCCGGGCCGCGAAAAACCCTGACCGCGCGGCCGCGCGGTGTCCCGGGGTATTTTTCGTCAGAATGCCGTGCCGCCGAACAGCGCGGCCGCCATCTCCGGATTCGACGGCCAGTACATGTGCATGTAGGTCGCGGCGATCGGGCCCGCGCGATATACGGCTTCGCCGCTTCCGGGCGCGCCGTCGGGTCGTGCGGCCGTCGCCACCGGCGCCAGCGGCGTATCGAGCCGCGAATAATGAAACGTATGACCGCGCATCGGCCCGGTGCGCGTGTCCAGCTGCTGCATCCCGAGCGCCGCGAACCGGCGCTGCATCGTCGCATGGCCTGACAACAGTCCGAGCATCGGCGTCGTCGCGCCGTCCACGTCGGTCAGCGATTCGCACAGATACACCATTCCTCCGCATTCCGCGACGATCGGCAGGCCGGCCGCCGCATGCGCGCGAATCGTCCGCGCGGTCACGGCATTCGCCGCGAGCGTCGCCGCGTGCAGTTCCGGATAGCCGCCCGGCAGGAACAGCGCATCGCAATCGTCGGGCACGGGTTCGTCCGCAAGCGGCGAAAAGAACGTCAGCTGCGCACCGAGCGCGTCGAGCAGCGCGAGATTGGCCGGATAGATGAACGAGAACGCGGCATCGCGCGCGATCGCGATCCGCTTGCCGGCGAGCACGCGCGGCAGCGCGGCGTGAACGTCCGGTTCCGCGAACGCGACGGCCGGCGGCAATTCGGCGAGCGCCGTCTGCGCGAGCACGTCGGCCGCACGCTCGAGCCGCGCGTCGAGATCGTCGATGTCGGCCGGCTGGTGCAGGCCGAGATGCCGTTCCGGCAGCGCGATGCCCGCATCGGCCGGCACGTGCCCGAGCCAGCGCAGGTCGTCCGGCAGCGCCTGCCGCAGCAGTTCCGCGTGTCGCGGCGACCCGACACGATTGCCCAGCACGCCGTGAAACGGCACCTCCGGCCGGAACCGCGCGAGCCCGAACGCGATCGCCGCGAACGTCTGCGCCATCGACTTCGCGGCAATCACCGCGACGACCGGCACGCCGAACGCGACCGCGAGATCGGCGCTGCTCGGCGTGCCGTCGAACAACCCCATCACGCCTTCGATCAGGATCAGGTCCGCGTCGCGCGCCGCATCGGCGAGCAGCGCGCGGCAGCCGGCTTCGCCGACCATGCCGAGGTCGAGCGCGTGCACGGGCGCGCCGCTCGCGCGTTCGAGCAGCATCGGATCGAGAAAATCCGGCCCGGTCTTGAACACGCGCACGCGCCGGCCGAGCCGCCGGTGCAGCCGCGCGAGGCCGGCCGTCACCGACGTCTTGCCCTGGCCGGACGCGGGCGCGCTGACGAACAGCGCGGGGCAGGCCGGCATCGCTCAGAACTCCACGCCGGGCTGCGCCTTCACGCCTTGCTCCTTGTACGGATGCTTGACGAGCCGCATTTCGGTGACGAGGTCGGCTGCGTCGATCAGCGCATCGGGCGCATGCCGCCCGGTGACGACGACGTGCACCGATTCCGGGCGCGCGACGAGCGTCGCGAGCACTTCGTCGAGCGGCACGTATTCGTACTTCAGCACGGTGTTCAGCTCGTCGAGGATCACCATCCGGTACTCGCCGCTTTCGATCATCCGGCGCGCCTCGTCCCAGCCCTTGCGCGCGGTTGCGATGTCGGCGTCGCGGTTCTGCGTGTTCCACGTATAGCCGTCGCCCATCGTCACGAAGTCGCATTGCGCGACCGCGCCGAGGAAGTCGCGCTCGGACGTGTGCAGCGCGCCCTTGATGAACTGCACGACGCCGAGCCGCATGCCATGGCCGAGCACGCGCACGGCCATGCCGAACGCGGCCGTGCTCTTGCCCTTGCCGTTGCCGGTATTGACGATCAGCAGGCCCTTTTCCTGGGTAGCGGCAGCCTGCTTCTTTTCATGGCCGGCGCGGCGGCGTTCGGTCATCCGCTGATGGGATTCGGCATCGGTCTTCATCGGGAATCGTCCTGTCGAAAGCGAAACAAAAGGTTCAGAGCGGGCCGGCGAGCGCGACCGTCACGCCGTCCCGGATGGATTTGGGGCCGAGCAGCCGGCCGTCGGGCGCCGCGAGCCGCGCGCACGGCTCGGCCACGCCCGCGACGCCGAAACGCGCGAGCGCCGCAGCCGACGGGCTGCTCAAGGCCGGTTCGGGGCACCGCGCGAGCTGCGCCGCGTCGAACGCGACGAGCGGCCAGCCGCGGCGTGCGCACAGCGTGCGCAGCGGCCGGGCACGCGCCTTGTCGGCGAGCGTCGCGACGACGGCCGGTTCGGCGCCCGGGTAGCGCGCCAGCGCCGCGCGGATCGCGGCATCGAGTTGCGCGGCCGTCACGCCCGCGCGGAAACCGACGCCGAGCGCGACGCGCATCATGCGCGGCCGCCGAGCGCCGCGCGCACCGCCGGATCGTCGGCGAGCGCCGCGACGCGGCCGATCACGACGATCGCGGGCGAGCCGATACCGGCGGCGCCGATGCGTTCGACGACCGTGTCGAGCGTCGCGAGCGCGTGCCGCTGCCCGTCGCGCGTCGCGTTCTCGATCGCCGCGCACGGCATGTCGCCGGGCACGCCGCCGTCACGCAGCGCGGCCAAGATCGTGTCGAGCCGGCGTATGCCCATGTAGATCACGATCGTCATGCGCGTCGCGGCCAGCGCGCGCCAGTCGGGCTCGTCGGCGCCCGCGCCGTGGCCCGTGACGAAGATCACGCCCTGCGCGTCGCCGCGATGCGTGACCGGAATGCCGAGCGCGGCCGGGGCCGCGATACCGGCCGTGATGCCGTTTACGACCTCGACCGGGAAACCCGCCGCACCGAGCGCGAGCAGCTCCTCGCCGCCGCGGCCGAACACGAACGGATCGCCGCCCTTGAGCCGCGCGACGCTGCGGCCCGCGCGCAGGTGCGCGAGCATCGCGGCGACGATCGTTTCCTGCGGCGTCGACGCGTGGCCGCCGCGCTTGCCGACGTGCTCGATGCGCGCGTCGGCGCGCGCATGGCGCAATACATCGGGGTTCACGAGATCGTCGACGAGCAGCACGTCGGCCGCGGCGATCGCGCGCACGGCCTTCAGCGTCAGCAGATCGGCGTCGCCGGGGCCGGCGCCGACGAGCCAGGCGCGGCTCATCGGACGCGGCACGGCGCACACCGCGTCGTGGCAGTGGAAAGGGGACAGCGAGCGGCGCATCGGCGGCCGGCGGACAGGCAAGGCATGACGGATCGGGCGAAGCCCGCGCGAACGCGGGCGGAAAGCGCACCCCATCCGTCCCCCGCGGATCGGGCGTTCGGCGAGCAGCGGGCTCGCCCCTTGCGTCGGCCGGTATCCGGGCTGGCCGCTTGCCAGGCCGCAGCCTTCCCGCCCGCTGAAGGGCAGTGGCATCGCGGGCGGCCTGGGCGCGTGCGGGGGGAACCGCGGCGCGCGGGCGGCGTACCGTTGCGGGGACAGCACAGGCCGGGCGGACTTCCGCCTCCTGTTTCCCGTTTAACTGCGTGCGCGGAATGCGCATGCGAGCACCGAACGCGGCGCATACGATAGCACAGCGGTCGGCCCGCGCGAACCCGCCGCGCGGGCGCCGCAAGCGCCCCCGGTGCGATGCCGCCACCACGCCGGACGCGCCGCGGCGGGCCGTTCCGCCTTTACCTTGACGCTCCCCGCACCGCCGCCTACACTCGCACGCGTTTCGGTGCTCGCGCGCGCTCCTCCGGCGCGCGCAGTTAAACGGGAAACAGGGAGCCTGCCTGCGCCGCAGTCGGGCCAACCTGTGCTGCCCCCGCAACGGTAAGCGAACGCGTCGCGCCCAGCGCGATGCAGCGCCGCTTCGCCGCATGCCTGCCGCATGCGGACGACCGCCACTGGATGCCGCGCATCCGGGAAGGCGAAGCGGCGTGTTCGTCAGCCCGGATACCGGCCGAGACGTTGGGGTTCAGCGCCGCGGGGAGGCGGCGCATCGTCCACGGCCGCAGTTCGCCGGACGCCCGGGCGTTGCCCTTCCTTCGCCGATCCGTCAGCCGCTGCACGCGTGCGGGCCGGGGCGAAGAACGGCCAGCGCCGCGGGCAGGCCGACGACGGCCGTGTTGGCATTCATCATGTCGACCGTTCGCAAAGGAGCATCATGCTCGACTCGTTCTTCCGCCTGTTCAACGACAGCCCGTCCGGGCTGCGCGGCAAAATCGTCGCGATCTATTCATTGCTCGTCGCGTTCAACGTCGGCGCGTGGATCTGGGCCTTCATCGCGTTTCGCGACCAGCCCGTGCTGCTGGGTACCGCGCTGCTCGCCTACGTGTTCGGGCTGCGCCACGCGGTCGACGCCGATCATATCGCCGCGATCGACAACGTCACGCGCAAGCTGATGCAGGAGGGCCGCAGCCCGCTCGGCGCGGGCCTGTTCTTCTCGCTCGGCCATTCGACGGTGGTGATCGTGATGTCGGTCGCGGTCGCGCTGACCGCGGCGTCACTCGCGCGCTTCGAGAGCATGAAGACCTGGGGCGGCGTGATCAGCACGAGCGTGTCGGCGTTCTTCCTGCTGGTGCTCGCGGCCGCGAACCTGCTGATCCTGATCTCCGTGTACCGGACGTTTCGCGCGGCCCGCCGCGGCGAGCCGATCGTCGACGCCGATCTCGACATGCTGATGAACCAGCGCGGCGTGCTGGCCCGCCTGTTCCGGCCGTTGTTCCGCCTCGTGTCGCGCAGCTGGCACCTGTATCCGGTCGGCTTCCTGTTCGGCTTCGGCTTCGATACCGCGACCGAGATCGCGCTGTTCGGCATTTCGGCCACGCAGGTGCAGGGCGGCCTGTCGTTCTGGTCGGTGATGGTGCTGCCGGTGCTGTTCACCGCGGGCATGACGCTCGTCGACACGACCGACGGCATCCTGATGATGGGCGCGTACCGCTGGGCGTACGTGCGGCCGATCCGCAAGATCTACTACAACATGACGATCACGTTCGTGTCGGTGCTGGTTGCCGCGTTGATCGGCGGCATCGAGGTGCTCGCGCTGCTCGCGGACAAACTCTCGCTGCAGGGCCCGGTATGGGATTTCGCGACGATGGTCGCATCGCATTTCGGCATGCTCGGCTACGTCGTGATCGGCCTGTTCGTCGCGTGCTGGATCGTATCGGCCGCGATCTACCGCCTCAAACGCTACGACGAGATCGACGTGACGCTCTCGGCCTGACTCCCTTTTAGACACAGGACCCACCATGACCCTACGCAAGCTTCCCGTCACGATCGTCACGGGCTTTCTCGGCAGCGGCAAGACCACGCTGATGCGCCACATCCTGCAGCATGCAGAAGGCCGCCGCATCGCGGTGATCGTCAACGAATTCGGCGAGCTCGGCATCGACGGCGAAATCCTCAAGGGCTGCGGGATCGGCTGCGAGGATGCCGAGGGCGCCCGCAGCGAAGCGTCGGGCCAGCTGTACGAACTCGCGAACGGCTGCCTGTGCTGCACCGTGCAGGAGGAGTTCTATCCGGTGATGGAAGCGCTCGTCGAGCGCCGCGCCGACATCGATCACGTGCTGATCGAGACGTCGGGCCTCGCGCTGCCGAAGCCGCTCGTGCAGGCCTTCAACTGGCCGACGATCCGCAACAGCTTCACGGTCGATGCGGTCGTGACCGTCGTCGACGGGCCGGCCGCCGCGAGCGGCCAGTTCGCCGAGAACCCGCAGGCCGTCGACGCGCAGCGCCGCGCCGATCCGAACCTCGACCACGAATCGCCGCTGCATGAACTGTTCGCCGACCAGCTGTCGTCCGCCGATCTCGTGATCGTGAACAAGGCCGACCTCGTCGCCGACGCGCAGTTCGCCGCGGTCGAAGCCGCGATTCGCGAGGAGATCCCGCCGCAGGTGAAGATCGTGCGCGCGACGCGCGGCGAGCTCGACCTCGCGATGCTGCTCGGCCTCGAATCGGCATCGGAGGAAACGATCCACCTGCGGCACGACCATCACGGCTCGGCCGACGACGGCGATCACGACCATCACCACGACGAATTCGATTCGGTGGTGGTGTCGGGCGACGCGGGCTCGCGCGAGGCGACGATCGCCGCGCTGCAGCGTGTCGTCGAGACGCACACGATCTACCGCGCGAAAGGCTTCGCGGCGCTGCCCGATGCGCCGATGCGGCTCGTGATCCAGGGCGTCGGCCGCCGCTTCGACAGCTATTTCGACCGTCGCTGGCAGGACGGCGAGCCGCGTGCGAGCCGCTTCGTGCTGATCGGCGAGGATCTCGACGCGGCCGCGCTGCAGCGCGCGTTCGAGGTCGCGTGCGCGGCCGAGCCGCAACAGGCGTAACGCACGATGCATCTGCTGCGCACCACGCCGGGCGGCTTCGTCGACGATACGCAGGGTGTCGTCCGGATCGACCAGCAGCCGGCCGACATCGTGATCCTGAGCTCGGCCGACACGACGCTGTCGCTGCTGGCCAGCGTCGTGCCGAGGCTGCCGGCCGGCTTTCCGAGCGTGCGGCTCGCGAACGTCACGTTCCTGCGGCAGCCGGCGTCGGTCGATTTCTATGTCGACGACGTGCTGCGTCATGCGAAGACGGTCGTGATCGATCATCTGGGCGGCGAAGCGTACTGGCCGTACGGGATCGAACAGGCCGTGTCGCTCGCGTCGAAACGCAGGCAGCAGCTCGCGATGTTCTCGGGCGACCTGCAGGAAGATCCGAACCTCGTCGCGAAGAGCACAGTCGCGCCCGACCTGTGCCGGTTGTGGTGGCGCTATCTGCGCGAAGGCGGGATGCACAACGCCGAAGCGTTGCTGCGCAGCATCGCGTTCCATACGCTCGGGGTCGGCGACGAACCCGAGCTGCCGCGCCCGCTGCCGGCCGCCGCGCTGTATCACCCGGCGCGCGACCCGGCGAGCGTCGAGGACTGGCGTCCGCGCTGGACGCCCGGCGCGCCCGTCGTCGCGATCCTGTTCTATCGCGCGCACTGGCAGGCCGCGAACACCGCCGTGTTCGACGCGCTGGCCGATGCGCTCGTGCGCGAAGGGCTCAATCCGCTGCCGATCGCGGTCACGTCATTGAAGGATGCCGTGAGCCGCGAGGTCATCACGCGGCTGTGCGACACGCACGGTGTCGCGCTCGTGCTGAACACCACGGCCTTCGCGGCCGGCGCGATCGACAGCCCCGAGCCCGACGTGCTCGCCGGCGACGCGCCGGTGCTGCAGGTGATCCTGTCCGGCGGAAACCGCGACGCGTGGGTGGCCGACAACCAGGGGCTGCATGCGCGCGACATCGCGATGCACATCGCGTTGCCCGAGGTCGACGGGCGCATCGTCACCCGCGCGGTGAGCTTCAAGGGGCTGGCGTATCGTTGTCCGCACACCGAAGTCGACGTCGTGCGCTACCAGCCGGACGCCGAGCGGATCGCGTTCGTCGCGGCGCTCGCGCGCGGCTGGTGCCGGCTGCGCACGCTCGACCCTGCCGACAAGCGCATCGCGCTGATCCTCGCGAACTATCCGCAAAGCGAAGGGCGGATCGGCAACGGCGTCGGGCTCGACACGCCGGCGTCCGCGCTGCGCGTGCTGGCGGCGCTGCGCGACGCGGGCTATAGCGTGGCCGACCTGCCGGCCGACGGCGACGCGCTGATCGCGCGGCTCACCGAAGGCGTGACCAACGACCCGGCCGTGCGCGCATTGCGCCCGGCGTTCCAGAGTTTCGCGCTGGCCGATTACGTCGCGCATTTCGCGCGGCTGCCGGCCGCCGTGCGCGACGCGCTGAACGCACGCTGGGGCCCGCCCGAAGCCGATCCGACGCTGCGGCACGGGCGCTTCACGATCGCCGGCTGGCGTGCGGGCAACGTGTTCGTCGGCATCCAGCCGTCGCGTTCGCGCGGCGAGAACGACTATGCGAGCTACCACGACGCGGATCTCGTGCCGCCGCACGCGTACCTCGCGTTCTATTTCTGGCTGCGCGATGCGTTCGGCATCGACGCGGTCATCCACCTCGGCAAGCACGGCAACCTCGAATGGCTGCCGGGCAAGAGCGTCGCGCTGTCCGACGCGTGCTGGCCTGACCTGACGCTCGGGCCGCTGCCGCACCTGTATCCGTTCATCGTCAACGATCCGGGCGAGGGCAGCCAGGCGAAGCGCCGCGCGCAGGCGGTGATCATCGATCACCTGATGCCGCCGCTCACGCGCGCGGAAAACTACGGCCCGCTGCAGGATCTCGAACGGCAGGTCGACGAATACTACGAGGCGCTGATGGTCGATGCGCGGCGCGCGAAGCTGCTGCGCAAGACGATCCTCGCGACGATCGCCGAACACCGGCTGCACGACGAACTGAGCGTGTCGCCGCCGCGCGATGCGGGCGACGAAGATGCGCTGCTGACGCGCGTCGACGCGTGGCTGTGCGAATTGAAGGAAGCGCAGATTCGCGACGGGCTGCATGTGTTCGGCGCGTCGCCGGCCGACCGGCAGCGCCGCGACACGCTGCTCGCGCTCGCGCGCTTTCCGGTCGGCGACGGCAAGGGCGAACGTGCGGGGCTGATCGGCGCGCTCGCGCGCGATCTCGCGCTCGGCGACGATTTCGATCCGCTCGCGGCCGACTGGGCCGCGCCGTGGACGGGCCCGCGGCCGGCCGTGCTGCAGGCGCTCGACACATCGCCGTGGCGCCATGCGGGCGACACGCGCGAGCGGCTCGAACGGCTCGCGCAGCAGTGGCTCGACGGCGTGTGCGCGGCCGGCACGTCCGGCGCTTCCGGGATCGGCACGACGCCGCCCGGCGACTGGCCGCACACGCTCGCCGTCATCGAACGTGTGCGCGCGGCGCTGATGCCCGCGCTCGACGCGTGCGGCGGCGAGGAACTGCGCCAGCTGCTGCGCGGGCTCGACGGCCGCTTCGTGCCGCCGGGGCCGAGCGGCTCGCCGTCGCGCGGCCGCCCCGACGTGCTGCCGACGGGCCGCAACTTCTATTCGGTCGATACGCGCGCGGTGCCGACGCAGGCCGCGTGGTCGCTCGGGCTGAAATCCGCGCAGCAGCTGATCGAACGTCATCTGCAGGATCACGGCGACTATCCGCGCGCGATCGGGCTGTCGGTCTGGGGGACGGCCACGATGCGCACCGGCGGCGACGACATCGCGCAGGCGTTCGCGCTCCTCGGCGTGCGGCCGAAATGGGCGCACGGCAGCCATCGCGTGACCGACTTCGAGATCCTGCCGATCGAGATCTTCGACCGGCCGCGCATCGACGTGACGCTGCGCGTGTCCGGCTTCTTCCGCGACGCGTTCCCGAACCTGATGCACCTGTTCGACGCCGCCGTGCAGGCCGTTGCCGCGCTCGACGAGCCGGAGGCTCTGAACCCGATCCGCGCGCGCGTCGAGCGCGAACGCGCAACGTGGATCGAGCGGGGCGTGGCGCCGGACGAAGCGCGGCGCCGTGCCGGCTGGCGCGTGTTCGGCGCGCGGCCGGGCAGCTACGGCGCCGGCCTGCAGGACCTGATCGACCGGCGCCGCTGGCAGAGCGACGCCGATCTCGCCGACGCGTACCGCCAGTGGGGCGGCCACGCATACGCGCAGAACAGCGCGGGCGAGCCCGCGCCCGACGTGTTCGGCGAGCGGCTCGCGACGATCGACGTGGTCGTGCAGAACCAGGACAGCCGCGAACACGACATCCTCGATTCGAACGACTACTACCAGTTCCAGGGCGGGATGACGGCGGCCGTGCGGCACCTGTCCGGGCAGCAGCCGAGCATCTATCACGGCGACCATGCGAACCCGGCCGCGCCGAAGATGCGCACGCTGCGCGAGGAGATCGCGCGCGTGATCCGCTCGCGCGTCGTCAATCCGAAATGGCTCGACGGCGTGAAGCGCCATGGCTACAAGGGCGCGGCCGAAATGGCGGCGACCGTCGACTACCTGTACGGCTATGACGCGACCGCGCGCGTGCTGTCGGACCACCAGTACGCGCTCGTCGCCGACGCGTACCTGTTCGACGACGACACGCGCGCGTTCCTCGAACGCCACAACCCGAAGGCGCTGCACGGCATCTGCGAACGCTTCGTCGAAGCGATGCAGCGCGGGCTGTGGCAGCAGCCGGGCGACTATCGCGAGCGGATCGAAGCGGTCTGGCTCGACAGCGAACAACTTCAGGAAGGAGGACGGCGATGACCGATCCGACGACGCAGCACGCACGCGCGGTATTCCCGTTCGCGGCGCTGGTCGCGCAGCAACCGCTGCAGCAGGCGCTGCTGCTCGCGGCGATCGACCCGTCGCTCGGCGGCGTGCTCGTCAGCGGGCCGCGCGGCACCGCGAAATCGACCGCCGCGCGCGCGCTCGCCGAACTGCTGCCCGAAGGGGCATTCGTCACGCTGCCGCTGTCGGCGAGCGACGAGCAGGTCACGGGCACGCTCGATCTCGCGCATGCGCTCGCCGAAAACGGCGTGCGCTTCCGGCCGGGCCTGCTCGCGCGCGCGCATCGCGGCGTGCTGTACGTCGACGAGGTGAACCTGCTCGCCGACGGGCTCGTCGATACGCTACTCGACGTCGCCGCGAGCGGCGTGAACGTGGTCGAGCGCGATGGCGTGTCGCATGCGCACGACGCGCGCTTCGTGCTGGTCGGCACGATGAACCCCGAGGAAGGCGAACTGCGCCCGCAATTGCTCGACCGCTTCGGGCTGATGGTCGAACTCGCGAACTGCTTCGACGCCGCGCAGCGCGAGCAGATCGTGAAGGCGCGCCTCGCGTTCGATCTCGATCCGGATGCGTTTCGCGCACGTCACGCGACTGCACAGCGCGACCTCCGCGACCGCATCCACGCGGCGCGGGCAAAGTTGTCGACGCTGGATTTCGACGATGCGGTTCACGCGCGCGTCAGCGCGCTGTGCATCGACGCGGCCGTCGACGGCCTGCGCGCCGACCTCGTGATGCTGCGCGCCGCGCGCGCGCTCGCGGCGCTGGAACAGGCCGACGCGGTGACGGTGTCACATGTCGAACGCGTGGCCGACGCGGTGCTGCGGCATCGGCGTCATGCGGGTGCGCCGCCGTCGTCGGGCGCATCGCAGTCGAATGCAGAGGGCGGCGGCGACCACGACGACCCTGCGCCGCCGGACTTGCGCCGGCAGCCCGATCATCGACCGGGCGCGGCACGCAACGATGCAACGGCGTCGCAAGGCGACTGGGGCTACCTGCCGCCCGAGCCCGCCGGACTGCGCGACGTGAAAGGCGTGGTGCCGCTGCCGCTAAAAAAACGCTGAGCCATCGAGCCGACGCCGCCGCGAACACCGTTCGCGGTCCTCGATGGCTGCCAGGCGCTGCCGCGCGCGTGCCGGGTACGGTGCGTGCCGGCACGGCCGTTGCATGGCCGGCGACGCTCGCCGCGAAGCGCGGCGGCCCGCTGCACGCCGACCACCTGCGTTTTCGCAAGCAGGCCGGCACGCCGCGCGCACTCCATTGCTTCGTGCTCGACTGTTCGGCGTCGATGCTGTCGCACGAGCGGCTCGCGCTCGCGAAAGGGCTGATCGTCGCGTACTTCGACCAGGCCGCGCGCGACCGTGTCGAAACCGCGCTGATCTGCTTCGGCGGCAACGGCGCCGCGCGACGCTTCGGCCCGGCCGTGCCGCGCTGGTGGAATGCGCGCTGGCTCGAGCCGGTGGACGGCGGCGGCGGCACGCCGCTTGCGGACGGCATCGCGGCCGCCGCGCACTTGCTCGCCCGCGCCGCACGGCGCACGCCGGACCAGCAGCGCTGGCTGTGGGTGCTGTCCGACGGACGCACGCGCGAAACACCGCCGAAACCGGCGGCCGCCGATCACGTCGTGTTCGTCGATTTCGACGATGCAGCGGTGCGCATCGGGCAGGGCAGGCGGCTCGCCGATGCATGGGGGGCGCAATGGATGACGGCCGCGTCGCTGTGCCCAGGGCTGGCCGGCTGATCCGGTGATCGGGCGCGCGGGCCGGGCGGGTCGATTGCCGGCGCTGCGCTATGATCGCCGTTTCTACTCACCGGAATGCCTGCCATGCAAGTACTCGTCGATGCCGACGCGTGTCCCGCCGTCATCAAGGACATGCTGTTTCGCGCCGCGCGTCGTGCCGAGATCTGCGTGACGCTGGTCGCGAACCAGTTCCTGCGCACGCCGCCGTCGCCGTTCATCAAGGCGCTGCAGGTGCCGGCCGGCTTCGACGTGGCCGATGCGCGGATCGTCGAGCTCGCGGCAGCCGGCGATCTCGTGATCACCGCCGACATCCCGCTGGCCGCCGCCGTCCTCGACAAGGGCGCGCATGCGCTCGACCCGCGCGGCAACTGGTTCAGCCGCGAGAACATCGAGGAGCGCCTGTCGACGCGCGCGATGATGGATCAGCTGCGCAGCGCGGGCATCGATACGGGCGGGCCGGCCCCGTTCAGCGCACGCGACGGCAAGGCGTTCGCGTCGCAGCTCGACCGGTTCCTGGCACGCCACGGCAAGCCCTGACCCATCAGGCCCCACGGGTCGGTCGTGCGATACGCCACCGGTTTCGCGTCGAACCGTCCGCTACGGCAGAATACGGATGCTGCCCCGGCATCGATGTCGTGGCGCGAACGACCCACCGGAGGGCATGGATGTCACCGACTCAACTTCTCGTTCCAACGTTCACCCAGATGCTGCGCGCGCAATCCGCGTGGCTCGACAAGGCCGTGGCGCACCGGCAGGCCGCCGGCGACGCGCCCGATGCGGTGCTCGCACTGAAGCTCGCACCCGACATGTATCCGCTTGCGGCGCAGGTGCGGTTCTCGTGCTTCCAGGCGATGGAACCCGTCTACCGGCTGCGCGGCGAACCGCTGCCGGACGCGCTGCTGGCGTTGCGGGAAGCCGGCTGGCATGCCGATGCGCAGCCTGGCACGCTGGGCGACGCACAGGGCATCCTCGCCGGCACGATCGCGTTCCTCGGCGAACTCGCGCCCGACGCACTCGACGGCGGCGCCACGCTGCCGGTCGCGCTCGCACTGCCGAACGGCATCGCGTTCGACATGACGGGCGAACAGTACGTGCGCGACTGGGCGCTGCCGCAGTTCTATTTTCATTCGATTGCGGCGTACGCGATCCTGCGCCATCACGGCGTCGAGCTCGGCAAGGCCGACTACGTGCCGCACATGCTGGCCTACGTGCGGCCCGGCACGATTCCGCAGGGTTGAACGGTCGAGCGGACGATCCCGCCGCCGCGCACCGGCATGACACGCGCCTTGTTCATCTGCAGCCGCAATCGGCTGCGCAGCCCGACGGCCGAGGCGGTGTTCGCCGCGTGGCCGGGCGTCGAAACCGACTCCGCGGGCCTCGCGCCCGACGCGGAAACGCGTCTGTCCGCGGAACAACTCGAATGGGCCGAGATCGTGTTCGTGATGGAACGCGCGCACCAGGCGAAGCTGTCCGCCCGATTCGGCGCCCGGCTGAAGCAAAAGAAGATCGTCTGTCTCGACATCCCCGATCGCTACGCCTACATGCAGCCCGAGCTGGTCGCACTGCTCGAGCGCAAGGCCGGGCCATTGCTGCGCGCGTGAGCCGCGCGGGCCGGTTCAGCGCGAGCGAGGCGGCCCGTCCGCGAGCGCGGAAAAGCGGTCGAGGTGCAGCAGCTCGATGATCTTGCGGGTCGGCACGCTCGCACGCAGCGTCTCCAGCCGCTCGACGTCGAACCACTTGCAGCGCGCGATCTCGTTGCTCGCGCGTGGCGTCAGGTGTTTCGGCACGTCGGCCACGAACACGTGATGGAGCTTCGTGAGGCCGCCGAATTGCACCGCGTAGTCGAGCGCGAGCCCCTCCAGCCGCGTTTCCTCCGCCAGTTCCCGCTGCGCGGCCTCGAGCGGCGTCTCGCCGCGCCGGATCGTGCCGCCCGGCAGCGACCAGCGCGCCGCGGTACGGGCGACCAGCAGCACGCTGCTGCGCTGGCGGCACACGATCGTGGCGCGTTCCTTGATGCTGACGACGGTATCCGGCCCGGTATTCATGTTCGGCAAAACAAAACTGGCGCTCAATCGTGAAGGGAAATGCACGTCGGCCGATCGCCGGGCACGACGGCATGCAAGCCGCCGCGCCGATCATACCGGCCGTTCGTGACAGTTCCGTGCGTTGCCGCGCGCAACGCGGATCACCTCACGCGTGCGTGTCGATCCCCGCGCGCGGCGGCTTTCCGGACCGCCCGTGGCGCTGCTTGTGGACGGCACGCCGGTGGTGATGCGGCGGCGTCACATGCGGGCGCACCGGCGCGGGTCGTGCCACCGGCGCGGCGGCCTGCGGCTGTAATTGTCCCTCGCCAAAATGGAAGGTCTGGGTTTGCGCGCGGGCGACGCCCAGCGTCGACGCCAGCAGGATGGCCGCGAGCAGCATGCGTTTCATGAAATCTCCGTCTTTCTTCAGTTGAGCACCGTCCGCCAGCTTAGCGAATCGCGCCCCGGCGCGGCAACCGGCCGGCGTTCGGTGGCGTCCCCACTTGCGGCCGGCCGCGTTCTCGGCGCGGCCGCCGCGGCATCTCCTGCTTGACAATGAAATTCGCGAGTGTGAATATAAATTCACACACAAGAATTATTCTTCGAATCCGGAAAGCCGTGCCGTCGCTGTCGGCCCGGTGGAACCGGCGGTCCGATCAACCGGAAGCAGGAGCGAGACGCATGGCGGAACTGAAGCAGCAGGGCGCGTTGGCGGGGTTGCGCATCATCGATCTGTCGCGGGTGCTGGGCGGCCCGTACGCGACGCAGATCCTCGCCGACCACGGCGCGGAGGTGATCAAGGTCGAACCGCCGTCGGGCGACGAGACGCGCACCTGGGGGCCGCCGTTCGACGGCGACACGGCGTCGTATTTCCTCGGCGTGAACCGCAACAAGCTCGGCATCGCGCTCGACCTGACGCAGCCGGCGGATCGCGAGCGGCTGCTCGGCCTGCTCGAGCACGCCGATGCGCTGGTCGAGAACTTCAAGATCGGCACGATGGAGCGCTGGGGCCTCGGCTTCGACACGCTGCACGCGCGCTTTCCGCGCCTCGTCCATTGCCGCGTCTCGGGCTTCGGCGCGGACGGCCCGCTCGGCGGCCTGCCCGGCTACGACGCGGCCGTGCAGGCGCTGGCCGGGCTGATGAGCGTGAACGGCGAGGCGGGCGGCGCGCCGCTACGCGTCGGCGTGCCGATCGTCGATCTCGTCACCGGGCTGAACGCGGCGCTCGGCGTGCTGATGGCGCTGCGCGAACGCGATGCGAGCGGGCGCGGCCAGTTCGTCGAAGCGACGCTGTTCGACTGCGCGCTGTCGATCCTGCATCCGCATACGCCGAATTTCTTCCATTCCGGGAAGGCGCCGGCGCGCACCGGCAACGCGCATCCGAACATCACGCCGTACGACAGTTTTCCGACCGCGAGCGTCGACATCTTTCTCGCGGTCGGCAACAACGGGCAGTTCGCCGCGCTGTGCGACGTGCTCGGCACGCGCGACTGGCCCGCCGATCCGCGCTTCGCCGACAACCGCGCGCGCAGCGCGAACCGCGCCGCGTTGCGCGCGCTGCTCGAAACGGCGCTGGCCGCGCACGACGGCGCGGCACTCGCCGAGCAGCTGATGCGCCGCGGCGTGCCGTGCGCGCCGGTGCTCGGGCTCGATGCGGCGCTCGACCATCCGCACGTCGCGCATCGGCAGATGAAGGTCGAACTGGGCCGGCATCGCGGCATCGCGTCGCCGATCAAGCTCGGCCGCACACCGGCCACGTACCGGCGGCCGCCGCCGGCGCTGAACGAACACGCGTCACAGGTGTTTGCCGAGGATGCATGCGACGCCGGCCACGGCAACGACGCCAACGACAACACCGGCCGCACGCGCCGCAACTGACACGCGTGGCGGCCGGCGGCCGTGCGAAGGCGCCCCCCGACGCCGCCGCACGCCCGCACGCCGCTTCGGACATCGCGCCGCACCGCGCCCGACGCGCGCCGGCGCCAGAGGAGACACATCATGCTCGCATGGATCGGCGCGATCGCGATCGTCGCGCTGTTCGGCCTGATCATCACGAAGCGGCTGTCGCCGCTCGTCGCACTGATCGTCGTGCCGGTGGCCGCGTCGCTCGCGGCCGGCTTCGGACTCTCGACCGGCACGTTCATCGTGCGCGGCGTGCAGAACATCGGCCCGATCGCCGGGATGTTCGTTTTTGCGATTCTATTTTTCGGAATCCTCACCGATGCGGGGATGCTCGACCCGATCATCGCGGGCGTGCTGCGCGTGATCGGCTGCCATCCGCCGCGCATCGTGACGGGCTCGGCGCTGCTCGCGCTGCTGATCCACCTGGACGGCTCGGGCGCCGTCACGTTTCTCGTCACGCTGCCCGCGATGATGCCGCTCTATACGCGGCTCGGCATGGACCGGCGGATTCTCGCGTGCGTCGCGTCGATGGCGGCCGGGGTCAACTTCCTGCCGTGGGTCGGGCCGATGCTGCGTGCGTCGGCGGCCTTGCACATTCCCGGCTCGGCGATCTTCATGCCGATGATCCCGGTGCAGATCGTCGGGCTCGCGTTCGTGTTCGGCACCGCCTACGTGCTCGGCGTGCGCGAGGCCAAGCGGCTCGGGCTCGATCGCGCCGGCGCGGCGTCGCTCGCGGTCGCGCCGCGCGAGCTGACCGACGCCGAGCGCGCGTTGCGCCGGCCCGGCCGCTTCCGGATCAACCTGGCGCTGACGCTCGTCGTGCTCGGCACGCTGGTGTCGGGCATCGTCGACCCGATGGTGATGTTCATGCTCGGCACGGTCGCCGCGCTCGTCATCAACTATCCGGACGTGCAGGCGCAGCGCGAGCGGATCGACGCGCACGCGAAGGCCGCGCTGATGATGGCGAGCGTGCTGCTCGCGGCCGGCGCGTTCACCGGGATCATGTCCGGCACCGGGATGCTGAAGGCGATGGCCGACGTCGTCGTCGCGCACGTGCCGGTCGAGCATGCGCGCCACATGCCGTTCGTGCTCGGCCTGCTGTCGATGCCGCTCAGCCTGCTGTTCGATCCCGATTCGTTCTACTTCGGCGTGCTGCCGGTGCTCGCGGAAAGCGCGAAGCTGCTCGGCGTACCGCCGATCCAGATGGCGCAGGCCGCGCTGCTCGGCCAGATGACCACCGGGTTCCCGGTCAGTCCGCTCACGCCCGCGACGTTCCTGATCGTCGGCCTGACCGGCGTCGAGCTGGCCGAGCACCAGAAGTTCACGATCCCGTTCCTGTTCGCCGCCACCGTGCTGATGGTCTTCGCCGCGGTCGTGGCGGGCGTGTTTCCGTTGTGAGCGTCCGCGTGCCTGTCGCGCCGCGCCGGCCGCCACCGACGCGCCTCGAAGCCCGGTGTCGTCTCGAGCGCGGCGCGGCCATTCACGTTTTCCTGGAGAGCAATCCATGCAGTTCGACCTGACCGACGACCAGCGCGCGATCGAAAGCGCGATCGAGAAAATCTGCGAACGCTTCGGCGACGACTACTGGCTCGAGCGCGATCGCGCGGGCGGATTTCCGTCCGACTTTCACGCAGCGCTCGCCGAGGCCGGCTGGCTCGGCATCGCGATGGATCCGGCCCACGGCGGCGCCGGTCTCGGGATGACCGAGGCCGCGCTGATGATGCGCGCGATCAGCGCGTCGGGCGCCGGCCTGTCGGGTGCCTCGGCCGTCCACATGAATATCTTCGGGCTGAACCCGGTGCAGGTGTTCGGCAACGACGCGCAGAAGGCGCGCTTCCTGCCGCCGCTGATCGCCGGGCGCGACAAGGCCTGCTTCGCGGTGACCGAGCCCGACGCCGGCCTCGACACGACGCACCTGAGCACGCAGGCGCGCCGCGACGGCGACCACTACGTGCTGAGCGGCCGCAAGATCTGGATCTCGACCGCGCAGGTCGCGAACAAGATGCTGATCATCGCGCGCACGACGCCGCTCGACCAGGTCGCGAAGCCGACCGACGGCTTGAGCCTGTTCTACACCGACCTCGACCGTTCGCGCGTCGAGGTGCGCGAGATCGAGAAAATGGGCCGCAAGGCCGTCGATTCGAACATGCTGTTCATCGACAACCTGCGCGTGCCGCGCGACGACCTGATCGGCAACGAAGGCGACGGCTTCCGCTACCTGCTGCACGGGCTGAACCCCGAGCGGATCCTGATCGCCGCCGAGGCGATCGGCCTCGGTCAGGCCGCGCTGCGACGCGCGACGCAGTATGCGTGCGAGCGCGTCGTGTTCGGCCGGCCGATCGGGCAGAACCAGTCGATCCAGCATCCGCTCGCGCAGGCGTGGATGCAGCTCGAGGCCGCGTGGCTGATGGTGATGAAGGCCGCGACGCGCTACGACGCGGGGCAGCCGTGCGGCGCGGAGGCGAACGCCGCGAAGTACCTCGGCGCGGAAGCCGCGTTCCAGGCGTGCCAGACGGCGATCGCGACGCACGGCGGGATGGGCTATGCGAAGGAATACCATGTCGAGCGCTACCTGCGCGAGTGTATGATTCCGAGGCTCGCGCCCGTGAGTCCGCAACTGATCCTGTGCTACATCGCGGAGAAGGTGCTCGGGCTGCCGAAGTCGTACTGACACGCGGCGGCTCGCCCGGCGCGCGTTTCCCGTTCCGAATCAAGCGCTCGTCATGGACGTCAAACTCGTTGCCCGCACGCTCGATCTCTTCGAGCTGTTCGCCGCCGAACGGCGGCCGCTGCCGCTCACCGAACTCGCGCGCCTGCTCAACGTGCCGGCGTCGAGCTGCCTGGCGATGGCGCGCACGCTCGTGAGCCGCGGCTATCTGTACGAGGTGCGCAAGCGCGGCGGCTACTATCCGACGCGGCGCCTGCAGACGATCGCCGCCGCGATCGACGCGACCGATCCCGTCGTCGACATCGTGCATCCGCATCTCGTCGCGCTGCGCGACGCGAGCCGCGAGACGGCCGTGCTCGGCAAGATCCAGGGCGCGTCGGTCACGTATCTCGACGTCGTCGAATCGGAGCAGGCGATCCGCTATACGCGCCAGCCGGGCGAGCTGCGCCCGCTGCATGCGAACTCGATCGGCAAGGCGATCTTCGCGGAACTCGCGAGCGATGCGCAGCAGGCGCTCGGCGCGCAGTTGTCGTTCGAGCGCTTCACCGATGCGACGGTGGCCGACCTGCCGGCGCTCGTCGCGCAAACCGCGCGGTTTCGCGAACTCGGCTGGGCCGAGAACTTCGGCGAGAGCGCGCCCGAGCTGTCGGCGATCGCGGTCGCGCTGACGCTCGACGGCGACTGGTACGGGCTGTCGGTCGTCGGGCCGACCGAGCGGATCCGCCAGCATCGCGACACGCATGCAGCGCTGCTGGTCGATGCGAAGGCGCGGCTGCTGGCCGAGCAGGCGCGCGGCTAGCAAAGGCCGCGAAGCGGGGCGGAGTGGCTGCTTCGCTTCGCGTCCCGTTCACCGCGCTGCAGGATAGCGACCGGGAACGGCCGCATCGCATCACGTGCCGGTACGCCGCTCGCCGTCGAGCGTCCCGAAGGTCGCTGCGAACGCGAACGGCTGCTGCGCGATATCCGGGCAGCTCGACGCCCGAACCACGCCACCGCCCCGGCCAGCAAGGCTGGACTGTGGCTCAATCCGCATCAAAGTTCAGCGATACCAGCGCGGCGTATACACCCACTCACGCCCGTCGCCGATCGCGAAACGCCGCGTCGTCGACGAACCGACGATCACCATCGTGCGCATGTCCACCTGATCGCTGCGCAGCGCGCCGAGCGTCGTCGTCGCGAGCGTCGCGCCGGGCCGGCCGATGTCGCGGCCGAGCACGACGACCGTGTCGGCCGCGCGGTGCGCGCGCACCGCATCGAGCGCACGATCGAGCTGCCACGGCCGAGCACGCGAGATCGGGTTGTAGAACGCCATCACCAGATCGGCTTGCGCCGCGTGCCGCAGGCGCGTATCGATCACGTCCCACGGCTTCAGGTTGTCCGACAGCGAGATCGCGCAGAAATCGTGGCCGAGCGGCGCGCCGGCTTGCGCGGCGGTCGCGAGCGATGCCGATACGCCGGGTTCGATGCGCAGTTCGACCGCGGCCCAGCGCGGATCGCGCGCTTCGTCGAGGGCTTCGAGCACGGCCGCGGCCATCGCGAACACGCCCGGATCGCCCGACGACACGACCGCGACGCGCCGGCCCTCGGCTGCCAGTTCGAACGCATGGCGCGCACGCTGCATTTCCTCGCGATTGTCGGTGCCGTGCACGCGCTGCTCCGCGCGGAACGGGCCGGCCATCGTCACGTAGGTCGTATAGCCGAGGATGTCGGTAGCGTCCGCGAGCGCGCTGCGCGCCGCTGGCGTGAGCCATGCAGCGTCGCCGGGGCCGAGGCCGAGCACCGTCAGGCGGCCGCGTGCACGGCCGAGCGTGGCGGGGTCGACGGGCTCGGCAGCGACCGCGCACGCGAGGCCATCGGTCGCTGCGCGCAGCGTATGCGCGACGCGCAACGTGCGGGCGAGCAGGGTGGCGGCAGCGGTATTGCCAGCGCGGGCCTTATCGCCATCGCCTTCGCTATCACCATCGCCATCGACATCGGCGAAGCGCAGCGGCACATCCAGCGTCCGTGCGGCGGCTTCGACCCGTGCATCGCCGAGCAACGTCGCCGGTGCGACGAGCGCGGCAAGCGCCAGCCGCGCGAGGCCGTACGCGTCGAGCAGCGCGTCGATGCGTTCGGCAAGCGACGGCGCCGCATCGGCCCGCACGCCGCGCGTATCGACGCCGACCACCACGCTGCGCGGATGGATCACGAGTTCGTCGCGCGCGCCGCGCCACGCATCGGGCGTCACGCGGATCGCATGCGCGGCCGCGTCGTCGCGCGGCAGCGCGACGTCGTCGAGCCACGGCGCCGCGCCGTCGACGCGCGTGGCCGCGCCCGCGAGCAGGTCGGACACGAAGCGCTTGCCTTGCTGGAGATCGGCGAGCGCATAGCCGTCGGGCGGGTTGAGCACGCATGCGCCGAAGCGCAGTTCGCCGCTCGTGGTGATCGCCGGCGCGACGCCGAGGCATGCGGCGATTTCGCGCGCGATCACGTTGACGCCCGTCAGCCCGCCGAGCAGCGGCACGACGGCCGACCCGTCTTCCGCGACCGCGAGCACCGGCGGTTCGACACCCTTGTCGGCGAGTGCCGGCGCGACGCAACGGATCACGATGCCGGCCGCGCACAGCGCGACGATCGGCAAGCCGCGCGCGTAGAGTTCGCACAGGTGCGCGCCGAGTTCGTCGAACGGCACGTCGGCCTCGACGCGCGACGCGAGCCCGTGCACGGCGGCCCCCGGATAACGCGCCTGGATGCGCCGCGCGGTATCGAGCGCGCCCGCGCCGAGAATCACGATCGCGGGCGGGGTCGTCATCCTTGCCATTTTTCCCCCGGGACGACGAGCAGCGAGAAATACGGCGACGCCATCGGATCGACTTCGTCGAGCGGCACGATGCGCTGGGCCGCCATCGTCGCGCGCTCGACGTACAGCGCGCGCTTCGCGAGCCCCAGTTCGTCGAGCACGCGCCGCACCTTGTCGAAGTTGCGGCCGAGCTTCATCACGACGGCCGCGTCGGCCTGCGCGAGCCGCGCGCGCAATTCGTCCTCCGGCAGCACGCCGGACAGCACCGACAGGCTCTGGTTGCGATAGACGAGCGGCTGGCCGAGCACGGCCGTGCCGCCGAGCATCGCGCACACGCCCGGGATCACTTCAGTGTCGTAGCGCGGCGCGAGGCGATCGTGCAGGTACATGTACGACCCGTAGAAGAACGGGTCGCCTTCGCAGATCACCGCGACGTCGCGCCCGGCGTCGAGATGCGACGCGACGATCTCGGCCGCCGTGTCGTAGAAGTCGGCGATCACGGTCTCGTAGCAAAGCGGCGGCGCCAGCGCCTCGGTCGTCACCGGATAGACGAGCGGCAATTGCGTCTGCGCGTCGCGCAGGTGCGCCTCGACGATTCCGTACGCATTGCCCTTCTTGCCCTTCGCGACGAAATACGCGACCACCGGCGCGGCCTGCAGCACGCGCAGCGCCTTGATCGTCATCAGTTCAGGATCGCCGGGGCCGACGCCGACCCCGAACAGGCGTCCGCGCGGGGCCGTCATTCGGCCTCCGTCGCGAGTGCGTTGACCGCGGCGGCCGCCATCGCGCTGCCGCCGCGCCGGCCGAGCAGCGCGACGTACGGCACGCCGCGGCTGTCGGCGTCGAGGGCCGCCTTCGATTCGGCCGCGCCGATGAAGCCGACCGGAAAGCCGAGGATCAGCGCGGGGCGCGGCGCACCGGCGTCGATCATGTCGAGCAGGTGGAACAGCGCGGTCGGCGCATTGCCGATCACGACGACGCTGCCGGCCAGATGCGGGCGCCACAGTTCGAGCGCCGCGGCCGAGCGTGTGTTGCCGAGATGCCGCGCGAGGTCGGGCACTTCCGGTTCGCCGAGCGTGCAGATCACGCGATTGCCGGCCGGCAGCCGCGCGCGCGTGATGCCTTCGGCAACCATCTTCGCGTCGCACAGGATCGGCGCGCCGGCCGCGAGCGCCATACGGCCAGCCGTGCCGGCGCCGGCCGAGAAGCGCAGGTCGTAGGTGACATCGACCATCCCGCACGCGTGGATCACGCGCACCGCGAGTTTCTCGAGATCGGGCGGAACCTGCGACAGGTCGGCCTCGGCGCGGATCGTCGCGAACGACTGGCGGTAGATTTCCTGCCCGTCGCGAATGTAGTCAAGCATCGGTGGTGTCCTGGCTGTGGCGCGCGCCCCTCAGTCGGGCCGCGGCCTGGTCAATCGTCAGATGGCGCGCGAGCGGGGCGCCGAGGCCCGCGGCGGCGTCGCGCCGGTAAAGGTCGTAGCGCGCGGGGGCGACCGCGACGAGCGTATGCGTCGCGGGGCGCGGCAGCGCACAGTGGCGCTCGCAGCCGGTCAGGTGCACGTCGACCGGATGGCCGACGCGCGCGGCCAGCGCGAGCGCATCGCGTTTCGTATCGGCGCGCGACTTCGCGCAGCCCGCGCTGCCGGTGCAGGCGACCAGCGCCGCCAGCGGGTCGGATGTCGTGCACACGAGCCCGAGCGACGCGAGCGCGTCGAGCACGGCCGGCGCACGTTCGTGCCGCACGCCGTGCACGAACACGCCTTGCCACGGCGTCATCGACAGCGTGCCGTCGCCGTCGGCGTCGGCCAGTGCCGCGAGCCGTTCCAGTTGCGACGCGTCGAGCCGGCCGAGCACGAACTGCGCGCCGACGCTGCAGCGATCCGCGTCGCGCGACGGCCGTGCGCCGAAACGCAGCGCGGCATCCGCTTGCGTGCGCCGCCAGCCGGCCAGTGTCGGATCGGCTTCGAGCGGGAACGGTACGTAATGCTGCGCACGCTCGCGCAACGCGCGTGCGCCACCGGTCGCGAGCCACGCGCGCATCCGCGTGACGTCGGCCGGCGCGAGATCGAGGAACGCCAGCAGCAACGCGCGCACGAGCGCGACGGCCTGGTCCGGCGCCACGTCGAACGCGGCGGGCGGATCGCCGGGCGCGACCGGCGGACAGCCGGCCAGGCCCGCGGCGATGCGGACCGCGCCGTCGCCGCGACGCCACGCGGCGAGCCAGATGTCGTGCGGATGATCGAGCGCCGCGACCGATTCGCCGCCGTCGAGCTGGATCGAGAATTTCGGCGACAGTTCGCCGCGGCGCGGCTCGTGCGTCAGCATGTCGAGCAGCGCAAGCGCGAGTGCGCGGCTGTCGAGCAGCGCGTCGGGATCGCGCCCCGCAAGCGGGCTGAGCATCAGGTTGCGGACGTCGTCGCTTGCGGCGAGCGCGGCGCGGTCGTCAGCGGCCTCGCCCGCGTTGATGCGTGGGCCCAGGCCCGCGTCGAGCAACGCGTCGACCAGTGTATCGGCCGTGCCGTCGCGAATGCCGCGCAGCTGGAGATTCGCGCGATTGGTCGCGTCGATCGCGCCGGAGCCGCAGGCACGCGCGACGGCGGCGATCGCGCGCGCCTGCCGCGTGTCGAACCGGCCGCCCGGCAGCTTGATCCGGCACAGCCCGCCATCGGCGGCCGCGACGACGCGCACGAGCCCCGGGCAAGCCGAAGGGCGCACGACGGGCGAAGCAGGATTCGAATCGGGGGCGGATCTCAACGGGATACCGGGACAGTGTCGCGCCGCGGCCAACGCATCGGTACACCCCGCCCGACGCCGACTGGCACGCACGCACTTTCAGGCCGGCAGGTCTCCTGGCTGACAGGTCGGCGCCGGCTCCCGGCCTTCCCGGTGAAACCAGTGGCATGAGGGGGGAGATCGGCTCGCTGTCTACAGTTGCGGGGGCAGCCACAGCGGCGCGAGGCGCGCCCTGTGTTCCCTCTTCGGCCCCGAAGGGCACCGGCGAACGAACGGCCGTAGGATACCCGATTTCACCGGCGTTTCGGGCCCCCCAGGCGACCGCCGGGCGACCGTCGGGCAGGCGCCGTGGCCGACGCGAAACGCGGCCCGGCGTCGGCGGGCTCGCAGATGAAACGCGCGGTGGAACACGGTACCATGCCGACTTTCGCAATGCGGACGGCCGCACCGGCGCCTTCACGGCCGCCGTGCGGCGACTCGATGGAATCGGACGAAGGGGAAGGGTGCATGACGGCGTGGCTGACGGTAGTGGGCATCGGCGACGACGGCTACGCGGGGCTCGGGCGCGGCGCGCGGCGCGCGCTGCTCGAGGCGAAGCGGGTCGTCGGCGCGAAGCGGCACCTCGACATGCTGCCCGCGCGGCTGCCGGCCGAACGCGCCGCATGGCCGTCGCCGTTCGACCTGTCGGGCCTGCTCGCGCAGCGCGGTTCACCCGTCTGCGTGCTGGCGAGCGGCGACCCGATGCTGTTCGGCGTCGGCGCGACGCTCGCGCGCGAACTGTCCCCCGACGAATGGCGCGTGCTGCCCGCACCGTCGTCGCTGTCGCTGGCGGCCGCGCGGCTCGGCTGGGCGTTGCAGGACGTCGGCGCGGTGTCGCTCGTCGGCCGGCCGCTCGCGACGCTCGCGCGTCACCTGCTGCCGGGCCGGCGCCTGTTCGTGCTGAGCGCCGACGGCCGCACGCCGGCCACGGTCGCCGCCGAACTCGCCGCGCGCGGCTTCGGCCCGACGCGCATCAGCGTGTTCGAGCACCTCGGCGGCCCGCTCGAGCGGCGCATCGACGGGCTCGCGCAAGACTGGCACATCGACGAAACCGCCGCGCTCAATCTCGTCGCGCTCGACTGCCAGGCCGGCCCCGATGCGCCGCGCCGCGCACTCACGCCCGGCCTGCCCGACGACGCGTACCGCCACGACGGCCAGCTCACCAAGCGCGACATGCGCGCGCTGACGCTCGGACGCCTCGCGCCTGCCCCCGGCGAACTGTTGTGGGACGTCGGCGCGGGCAGCGGCTCGATCGGCATCGAGTGGATGCGCGCGCATCCGTCGTGCCAGGCGATCGCGATCGAGTCGCATGCGGAGCGGCAGCGCTTCATCGAGCACAACCGCGACGCGCTCGGCGTACCGGGCCTGCAACTCGTGGCCGGGCGCGCGCCCGATGCGCTCGCGGGGCTCGCCGCGCCCGATGCGATCTTCATCGGCGGCGGCGCGACCGTGCCCGGCGTGCTCGACGCGTGCTGGTCGGCACTGAAGCCCGGCGGACGGCTCGTCGCGAACGCGGTCACGCTGCAGGGCGAGCTGGCGCTCGCCGCGTGGCGCGACGCGCACGGCGGCACGCTCACGCGCGTATCGCTCGCGCACGCCGAGCCGCTCGGCCGCTTCGACACGTGGCGGCAGCCGTTGCCCGTCACGCTGTACGACGTGCACAAGCCCGCTTCCACGGCGACCGACCTCGCGGACCCTGCCTGATGCGCGACGAAACCCCCGAACAACCGGCACCGCTGCGCTTCGGCTACACGACCGGCAGCTGCGCGACCGCGACGTCGCTTGCCGCCGCACGCGTGCTGCTCGCGGGCCGCGCGGACGATGCGGTCGAGATCGTGCTGCCGAAGGGGCAGCGCGTGATGATGCGGCTCGCGTTCTGCCGAGCCACGGCCGACGGCGCGGAAGCCGGCACGATCAAGGATGCCGGCGACGATCCGGACGTCACGCACGGCGCGCTGATCTTCGCGCGGGTCGCGCTCGCCGCCGCGCCCGGCGTGCGTTTTCACGCGGGGCCGGGGGTCGGCACCGTCACGCGCGCGGGGCTCACGCTGCCGGTCGGCGAACCGGCGATCAATCCGGTGCCGCGCCAGATGATGACCGCGCACCTCGACGCGCTCGCGGCCGAATACGGCTACACGGGCGGCTTCGACGTGACGATCGGTGTCGAGGGCGGCGAGGCGCTCGCGCTGAAGACGATGAACCCGCGGCTGGGCATCGTCGGCGGCTTGTCGATTCTCGGCACGACCGGCATCGTGCGGCCGTTCTCGTGCTCGGCATACATCGCGTCGATCCATCAGGGCATCGACGTCGCACGCGCGAACGGGATCGCGCACATCGCCGCGTGCACCGGCAACGCGAGCGAGGATGCGATGCGCGCGCACTACGGCCTGCCCGACATGGCACTGATCGAAATGGGCGATTTCGCCGGCGCGGTGCTCAAGCACCTGCGCCGCGCGCCGGTGGCGCGCCTGTCGATGTGCGGCGGCTTCGGCAAGCTCAGCAAGCTCGCGGCCGGCCATCTCGACCTGCACAGCCGCCATTCGAGCATCGATCTGCCGCTGCTCGCGCAGTGGGCGGCCGAGGCGGGCGCGAACGACGCGCTGCAGGCCGCGATGCGCGCGGCGAACACCAGCCAGGAAGCGCTGAAGCTCGCGCTGGCCGAAGGCGTGCCGCTCGGCGACCTCGTCTGCGCGCACGCGCTGCGGGTCGCGCGCGACATCGTGCCGCCATCGGTCGCCGTCGAGATGTTCGCGATCGACCGGCAGGGCCGCTTCGTCGGGATCGCACGATGAGCGCGCGCATCCTGCTGCTCGGCGGCACCGGCGACGCGCTGAAGATCGCACGCGCACTCGGTCCGCGGCACGTCTATAGCCTCGCGGGTCTCGGCAAGGTGCCCGACGACCTGCGCTGCGACGTGCGCGTCGGCGGCTTCGGCGGGGCGGCTGGGCTCGCCGCGTATCTGCGCAGTGCCGGCATCGGCCTCGTGATCGACGCCACGCATCCGTATGCCGCGCGCATCAGTGCGAACTCGGCGGCCGCCGCGCGCGACGCGGGCGTGCCGCTGTGGGCGCTGCGCCGCGCGCCGTGGGCGCCGCAACCCGGCGACGACTGGCGAATGGTCGACGACTGGGCCGGCATCGAGGCCGCGCTCGCGCCGTTCCGGCGGCCGTTGTTCACGCTCGGCCGCGAACCGCTCGCGCATCTCGACGCGATCCCGCCGCACCAGTTCTGGCTGGTGCGCTGCCTCGATGCGCATCCCGGCAACGCGCGCGCGCAGATCGTCGCCGCGCGCGGGCCGTTCACGCTCGAAAATGAACGCGCGCTGTTCGCGCTCGCGGGCATCGACGTCGTCGTCAGCAAGAACAGCGGCGGCGCCGCGACCGAAGCCAAGCTCGACGTCGCGCGCGAACGCCGGCTGCCGGTCGTGATGCTGCGCCGGCCGCCGCTGCCCGACGCCGACCGCGCGTTCGACTCGGCCGCCGCGCTGCTCGATGCGCTCGACCCGGCCGCGCGTGCTTGATGCCACGCGACCCGGCTGACCCATGAATTGACGGAGATTTTTCGATGACGGTGTATTTCATCGGCGCGGGCCCCGGCGACCCGGAGCTGATCACGGTAAAGGGCCAGCGCCTCGTGCGCACGTGCCCGGTGATCCTGTATGCAGGGTCGCTCGTGCCGCCGGCCGTGCTTGACGGCCATCGTGCGGAACGGGTCGTCAATACCGCCGAGCTCGACCTCGACGCAATCGTCGCGCTGCTCGCCGACGCGCATGCGAAAGGGCAGGACGTCGCGCGCGTGCATTCGGGCGATCCGTCGCTGTACGGTGCGATCGGCGAACAGATCCGCCGGCTGAAAGCGCTCGGGATTCCCTATGAAATCGTGCCGGGCGTGACGGCCACGGCCGCCTGCGCGGCGACGCTCGGGGTCGAGCTGACGCTGCCCGGTGTCGCACAGACGGTGATCCTCACGCGCTTCGCGGGCAAGACGACGATGCCGGAAGGCGAAGCGCTCGGCGCGCTCGCCGCGCATCGCGCGACGCTCGCGATTCACCTCGGCGTGCGGCATCTCGCGCGGATCGTCGACGAAGTGCTGCCGCATTACGGGCCCGCGTGCCCGGTCGCGGTGATCTACCGCGCGAGCTGGCCCGACGAGGAGCGCGTGACCGGCACGCTGGCCGACATCGTCGGCAAGGTGCAGGGCACGCAGATCGAACGCACCGCGCTGATCCTGATCGGACGCGTGCTCGACGCGGAAGGGTTCGCGGATTCGACGCTGTACGCGAGCGGGGGGTGATGACGCGTGTACCGAACGCAACGCACTTCGCGTTGCGAGGCATCGCGACAATGGGTTGCCTCGCGAGCGGGGCAACCGATCGATACCCATCGTCGAGCGGCGCTCTCCGCGTGAACCGGCGCGACCGGGTGACAACGGGCAACCGCGCGAGCCGGGCCGCCGATCGATGCCCATCGTCGAACGGCACTGCATGAACCGGCAACGGGCAACCACGCGCCGGCCACGAACCGGGTCGACGCCTTCACGCACCGCGTCTGACCGGCGCTACGCACGCGCGACACGCCGCGCAAACTGCGGCGCGAAGCCGGCCGCCAGTGCGAACAGCACGATGCACAGGCATGCCATCGCGATCCATGCCGGCGTCAGATCCGCGAGATGCTGGCGCACGATGCCGGCCGCGAACGGAAACAACCCGGCGACCAGATAGCCGACGCCCTGCACGAACCCCGTCAGCGATGCCGCATCAGCCGGCGTCGCCGCATGATCGACCGTGACGATCAGCGACAGCGGGAACAGCGCGCCGATCCCCGCGCCAAGCAGCAGCGCGGCCGGCATCGCGAGCGTGTCCGGCGCGGCCAGCATCACCAGCAATCCGGCGAACAGCGACGCGATCGCCGCGTGCAGCGCGGGCCGGCGATCGGGCAGGCGGTCGATCGTCGCCGAGATCGCCAGCCCCGCGACGACTTCCGCGAGCGTCACGCCGCCGAGCAGGCTGCCGGCCGCCGTCGGCGACCAGCCAAGCCGCATGTAGTACGGCGGCAGCCATGCGAGCACGAGGGTGTAGGCACCCGTCGCGATCCCGAAGAACATCGCGAGCCGCCAGGCCCGCGGCGAGCGCGACGGCCGCGCCTGCATCGGCGGCGCGGCCGTCGGCCCGGACGCCGGTGCGTCGCCGCCACGACTGGCCAGCGGCCACGCGAGTGCCGCGACCGCGGCCGGCAGCGCCCAGCCCGCGAGCGCGACCAGCCAGCCCCAGCGGGCCGCGGCGAACGGCGCGACGACGCTCGCGAGCACCGCCCCGCCCATGATCGACGTCGAATAGACGCCCATCGCGCCGCCGATGCGCGTCGCGAAATGCGCCTTCACGAACCCCGGCAGCAGCGCCTGCACCATCGCGATCCCGATGCCCGCGCAACCTGCGCTCGCGAGCAGCAGCCACGCGTGCTGCGCGCCGAAGCGCGACGCGCACGCGAGCCCGATCAGCACGACGCCGAGCCACACGCCGCCGGCGATCCCCGTCACGCGCTGCAGCCGCCGCGCGCCGAGCGCGCCCAGGCCCATCAGCAGGATCGGGATCGTGGTCAGCAGGCTCGCCGCGCCGTCGCCGATGCCGGTCGCACGCTGGATCATGTCGAGCAGCGGACCGATCGCGGCCAGCGCGGGCCGCAGGTTCAACCCGACCAGTACGATGGCGGCCAGCCGCCAGCCGAGGGAAGTGAAGCGATTCATGATGGAGTGGCCCTCGATATCGGTGCACGACACCTCCGTCCTGCGTGCCGTGCATTTTCATGTAAAGTGTCTCGACATCAAGATAAATGCGTATTTATCTCGACGTCAAGATAACTGGTGAGCCGAGGAGGGTTAATGGATCGAGCCGCGCATGCGCTCGCGCAATGGCGCGTCGAGCGTCCGGATCTGGATGCATCGTCGATGCTCGTGATGGGACGGCTGCAGGAAGCCGCGCTCGTGATCGCGCGCGACGGTCTCAATCCGCTGTTCGCGCGCTACGGGATGCAGCCGGGCGAGTTCGACGTGCTGGCGACGCTGCGGCGCAGCGGCGCGCCGTTCGCGCTGACACCGACCGCGCTGTACGACGCGCTGATGATGTCGTCCGGCGGGATGACCGCGCGCATCGACCGGCTGCAGAAGGCCGGCTGGGTCGAGCGCCGGCCGAACCCGGCCGACGGCCGCGGCACGCTCGTCGCGCTGACCGACGCCGGCCGCGCGCTGATCGACGATGCGGTGGTCGCGCACGTCGACAATCAGCGCGCGATGCTGGCCGCGCTGTCGGAGGTGGAGCAGGCGCAACTTGCGGCGTTGCTCGAAAAGCTGCTGGCGGGATTGGGAGGAGAAGCGTCGGCGTCGGCCGAAAAGTAGCGCCGCCGCATCGTCACGTCGAACGAACGCGACGAGCGGGACATGGAAACACCGAAAGAAAACGCGCGAAAGGCAGCGCGTGAACCGCCCGCCGCGCGCTGCGGCGGGCCGGACAAACGGCGGGCCGCACCGCGTGCGCCCGCCGCGCAGCTCAGCCGCGTGCCGGGATGTTGAGCCCGCGCGCGACGGCCGGACGCGCGACGAACGCGTCGAGCGCCCGCGCGACATGCTTGAATTCGCCGAAGCCGACCAGGTCGCCCGCTTCATAGAAGCCGACAAGGTTGCGCACCCACGGGAAGATCGCGATGTCGGCGATCGTGTACGTATCGCCCATCACCCACTTTCGATTCGCGAGATGCGCGTCGAGCACGCCGAGCAGGCGCTTCGATTCGGCGACGTAGCGGTCGCGCGGACGCTTGTCCTCGTAGTCGCGGCCCGCGAACTTGTGGAAGAAGCCGACCTGCCCGAACATCGGGCCGATGCCGCCCATCTGGAACATCACCCACTGGATCGTCTCGTAGCGGCCCGCCGGATCCTTCGGGATCAGCTGGCCCGTCTTGTCCGCGAGATAGACCAGGATCGCGCCGGATTCGAACAGCGCCAGCGGCCGGCCGTCGGGGCCGTTCGGATCGATGATCGCCGGGATCTTGTTGTTCGGGTTCAGCGACAGGAATTCGGGCGACAGCTGGTCGTTCGTGTCGAAGCGCACGAGGTGCGGCTCGTACGGCAGCCCGGTTTCCTCGAGCATGATCGATACCTTGACGCCGTTCGGCGTCGGCAGCGAGTACAGCTGGAGACGGTCGGGATGCTGGGCCGGCCATTTTTTCGTGATCGGGAAGGCGGACAGATCGGGCATGGAGGTTCGTTCGTCAACGTTGAGGATCCGCGCCCCGCCAGCCTGCCGCGCGTCGCCGGCAGCCGCTGACACGGCGGCAGGAACGGGACGAACGCATCGACCGGCGGGCGGGGCGCGCCGAAGACGCCCACTGTAGCCGATCCCCGCGATCGCTGCAGACGGCGGCCGCGCGTCGTGTCCGTGCGCCGCCGCGCGCAGCGCGCCTGCCTGTTTCGGTCAGCCGCCTCAACAGACGACGCATCGACGTGTCGCGAACGGGTGCCTGTGGACATCGCGCCAGGCCCTGCGCGCTGCGGCACCCGTGCCACACCGCACCGCATCGTCAGAAGTTGTGCCGCAGCCCGACCATCGCCGCGGTCGTGCCGACCCCGGGCGCGACCGGCTGCCCGTACACGAGCATCTGGTTCATCGTGCCGCGGTTGTTCACGTGGCCGACCTGCGCATAGACCATCGACCGCTTCGACAGGCTGTAGTCGGCCGTGAGCACGACGGCCGTCGAGCGGTTTTCCGACCGGTTGCGGTCCTTCAGGTAATACACCGCCGACGTCACCTGCAACGCGGGCGTGAAGCGATAGCCGACGCCGGCCGACAGCATGTCGAGGTTCACCTTGTCCGCATGCGACGGATTCCTGCCGTTGCCGTACGACGCCGACACCGAGAAATCGCGGATCGTGTATTTCGCGCCGACATAGATGAAGCGGTTGTTGTCGACGCCGGTCGGCGCGACACCCGGCGCCGGATTCGTGTCGTGACCGTTGTAGTAGACGGCCGACGCGTTGAGCCCGTAGTTCGAATACCGCAGCACGACCGATTCGCGCGTGCCGCCCTGGAACTGCCCGGCGACGCCGCCGGGCGCGTATTCGAGCGCGATCGACGCGCCCGCGAAGGTCGGCGACTGATAGACGAGCGCATTGCTGTCGTACAGCGCGCCGATCGCGCCGTTGGTGCTCGTCCCCGGCCAGCCGGCCGCGGTGTTCAGGCCGAGCCACGCGGTCAGCACGCTGCCGAAGAACTGCGCGTTGCGCACGTCGGTGTCGGCCATCGCGTAGATCATCGGCACGATCTGGCGGCCGGCCGTGAAGGTGCCGAACGGCCCGGACACGCCGAGCGACGCAACCTGGTTGAAGATCGCGACGGCGCCCGGCGTGTCGCTCAGCTGCATCCTGCCGGTGCCGCTGTCGAACGAGCCCTGCAGCTTGAAGTTGACCTTGTAGCCGCCGCCGATGTCCTCGCTGCCCTTGATGCCCCAGAAGCTCGAATAGATGCCGCCGTCCTTCATGCGGAACACCTTGCCGGTGTTCGGCGCGTTCGGGCCGAACGACGCGGCCGACGTGCTCTGGTACAGCAGGCCCGTGTCGACCACCCCGTACAGCGTGACGGAGGATTGCGCGTGCGCGAGCGCCGCACTGCCGGCAAGCGCCGCAAGCGCGGCCAGTTTCGTCTTCATCGAAGTCTCCAGGATCGTAATGGACCGCCCGGGATCGAGCCCGGGCGGGTGCAGCGGGGGAAGCATCGAGGCAGGCGGGAGGGCGCCGGGTGCGCCGCCGGTGCGAGCCGTGCGGAAAGACTACGCAACGGCGCGCGGCCGCTCCCCCCCATGCGCGGGGGGCAGGGTTGCGGAGAATCGGCGGGGAACCCGGGCAACGCGGTTGTCATCAACGGCCGGGCAAGGCCGATCGAGGCGGATCAAGGCCAGTTAAGGTCGCTTCGGACGTGCGCAGGCGGGCAACGCGCGCGTCAAGGCGCGCTTTCGAGCAACCCGAGCACCAGCGCGCGGCGCACCGCGTGCTTGCGCGAGCTGGCGTCGAGCTTGCCGAACAGGTTCTTCAGGTGCCACTTCACGGTTTCCTCGCCGACGGCGAGCGCCACCGCGATCTCCTTGTTCGACAGGTTGCGCGCGAGCAGCTCGAGGATCGCGCGCTCCTTCGGCGTCAGCACGACGCTCGGCACCGCGCGCGGGCTGGCCGTGCTGCGCGGCGCGGGCGGCACGATGCGCGGCTGCGGCTGCGCGGGCCGGGCGGGTCCGTCGCCCGCGGCCGTCTCGTCGCCGATGCGGCGCGCCCAGTCGGCGACGGCCGGATGCGCGTCGGCGAGCGTGCGCGTGAGGCCGAACATGTCCGCGAGGTTCATCGCCTCGTCGAGCAGCGCGCGGCCGCCGTGCCCGGACTGTTCGAGCGCGAACGCGCTGAGCGCCATGATCTCGATGCGCTCGCGTCCCATGCTCATTTCGCGGGCCAGCACGGCGGCTTCGTCGAGCGCCGCGCACGCATCGTCCCAGCGGCGCGCGGCAAGCGCGGCGCCCGCGTGCGCCATCGCCTGCAGCAGCACGACGGGGCGCCGCCACAGCGGCCCGTGCGACGGAAACTCGGCCGCGGCAATCGCATCGATCCGCTCGACCAGCGCATGGCAGGTCGCCTCGCGATAGCGCGCCGCGTGAATGCGCACCTGCTCGGCGAGGCTCGCGACCGACAGGCGCGGCAGCCGGCGCGCGACGCCCATCGCGTCGAGCGCCTCGAGCAGGTCGATCGCGCGATGCTCGACGCCGCGCAGCAGCGCGATGCGCGCGGCCGTGCGGTAGCCGAGCAGCACGGTGTCGGGCGTGCCCGCGTGCTCGAGCACGTCGAGCCGGTTCGCGAGCAGCGCGGCGGCCTGGTCGACGCGATCGGCTTCGCAGGCGATCGCCGCGCACATCGCCGCGAGCATGCAGGTCAGCGGATGGCGGCGGCCGAGGTCCGCTTCCGCGCGCGCGAGCGCCGGCGACAACGCGTCGTCCGCGAGCCGGATCTGGCCTTCGCGCAGATAGCTAAGACCGGTGATCAGCTCGCCCCAGCGCGCGACGTAGCCGAACCCGGCCGCGGTCGCGCCGCGCGGCGCGGCCTGCTGGAAGCGGCGCGCCTGCGCCGGTTCGCCGACGATGATCGCGCGCGCCGACAGGCGGTTCGCGTGCATCTGCGCGAGCCAGGTCGCCGCGGGCGGCGTGAAGTCGGCCCACGGTTCGAACAGCTCGACGAAATGGTCGATTTCGTCCGCGTAGTAGGCGGCCGCACTGAGGATCAGCGCGCATTCGTAGCGCATCGCGGCCGGTGTGCCGGGGTCGGCCAGGATGCCGGCGATCTGGCGCCGCGCCTCGACATGGCGCTCGCCGAGCGCCAGCGCCCACGCGACCGCGATCCGCAGCGTCGGACGCTTGTCGAGTTCCGCATCGGGCAGCAGCGCGAGCCAGTCGAGCACGTCGTTGATGCGGCCCTGCTTGATCGCGTCCTCGAGGCAGCGCTGCGCGAGCGCGTATGCCGTCTCGAACTGGCCGGCCGCATACGCGTGGCGCGCCGCTTCCTCCGTCATCCCGTGCGCGTCGAGCCACGCGGCCGCGCGGGCGTGCAGCGCGCTGCGGTCCGCTTCGGCGCTCGTTGTCAGACGGTCGCGCAGCGTATCGCGCACGAGCGGATGCAGCCGGCACCAGTCGGAAGCGTCGGACGCGATGAACAGCGGCGTGTCGCGCGCGAGCCGTGCGAGCCGGCCGGGGGCGGCCGCGTCGTCGAGCAGCGCGGCGCACAGCGACGGATGCAGGCGGTCGGCGACGCTCGTGCGGGTCAGGAACGCGGTGTCGTCGGCCGACAAATTCGCGAGCAGCAGTTCGACGAGCCGGTCGCGCGTGCCGTCCATGCGCGCGGCGAGCGCATCGACGGCCTGGCGCGGATCGGCCGAGCGCGCCATCGCGGCCATCGCGAGCTGCAGCCCGAGCGGCCAGCCGTCGACGCGCTCGAACAGCCGCGCGCACGCGTCGGCGTCGACCCGCTGCGCAAAGCGCGCGCCGACCAGCGCGATCGTCTCGTCGAGCGTGAAGCGCAGCCAGTCGGGGCCCGCGAGCGTGCATTGCCCGCCGGCGAGCAGGTCGCCGGCCGCGTGATCGAGCCCGCGCCGGGCCGCGACGACCACCCGCAGGTTCTGCGGCGCGTTGTGCAGCACGTAGGTCAGCGCGTCGAGGCCGGCGGCGGGCAGCCGCTCCGCATCGTCGACGATCAGCAGCGCGTCGATCGACAGTTGCGCGACCTCGGCCAGCCACGCGGTCAGCCCCTCCAGCGCGCGGGCCGCGCCGTCCGGAATCAGGCGCCCGAACGCGGGCCGCGCGCAACCGGTGCGCACCGCCTGCACGAGCCCCTGCAGCAGGCGCGGCGCGTCGTCGCGCTCGTCGGCGGACAGCCACACGACCGCGCGGCCGAGCGCGAGCGATTCGCGCCGCCATTGCGCGAGCAGCGAGGTCTTGCCGTAGCCGGCCGGCGCCTGCACGAGCGTGACGGGCCGGGCGTCGAACGCCGCCGCGGCGAGGCTCAGCCGCGCGCGCGCGAGCAACTGCGCCGGTACGCGCGGCGCGGTCGTCTTCAGCACGAGTTCGGTCGGGGGCGCGTCGGCGCGATCGGGTGGGTGGGCCATCGGGGCAGCAGTCGGAATCCGGCGCTGCCGTGCAGGCGGGCGTCCGGGGTGGGCGTGGGGGGAAGGATCGGCCGAACCGCGTTCGCGCGTCAATCCCCCCCGCGGCGAGTGGGGCCGCGCCGCCGCCCGGCCGATAGCATGGGTTCCGAGGCGTGACGAACGCGATTGACGAATGTAACGGGGAGGGGCCATGAACATCGTATCGACCGGCGCGCGCCGCAGCGCGCCGAGCGCCGGATAAACGGAGCGGCACGATGTATCGCCATCTGCTCGTGACGGTCGACGGCGTGCCCGGCGGCATCGACGCGATCGGCCATGCGCTCGAACTGGCGCGTTCGGTCGGCGCGCGGGTCACGTTCGTGCTGTCCGGCGCGGCGCCGCAATCGCCTGGCTCCGACTCGCGTTTATCCGGAGCGCGGATGCCGGAACACGGTGCGAAAGTGGAAGCCGCCGCACGGGCCCAGGGCCTGTCCCATGCGATCGCGGCGGCCGGCGATCCGGGGGCCGGTCAGCCGGCGGCCGGCGGCACGTCGCCCGCCACGCTCGCCGGCGAACTCGGCTGCGACCTGATCGGCGTCGCGGCGCTGCCGCACGATGCCGATGCCGGCGCGGCCGCGCAACGGCGGTTGCTGCTCGCGACGAGCGGCGTGCCGGTGCTCGTGTGCCCGGCGCGGCGTGCGCCGGCAGAGGCGCGCGTGATGGCCCGCTGTCTCGCCGCGCATCGCGCGCTCGGCGCGCAGTTGCAGGCGCTGACGCAGTTGCAGGCGCCGACGCTCGCGAGCGAAGACCCGGACTCGGCAACGCGGCCGGCCGCCGATGCAGACCGCACGCTCGCGGTGCACGCCGCGTTGGCGTCGCTCGCGGCGCTGCAGGACGCGCGTTCCGGGCCGTCCGCCGAAGCACGCCTGTGCGCGGCATTGCGCAGACGGGCAGAGAGCACCGCGGCCGAACTCGACGAGCTCGACCGCCAGCGGCGCCGCGATGCGCACGCGCTCGGCGCGCTGGTGCGGCTCGCCGCCGACGGCTTGCCGTCGGCCGCGTTCGATGCCGCGCTCGCCGTCTATGCGCGCGGCGCGTTCGAGCAGATGGGGCGCATGGAAGGCGTGATTTTCCCGGCCGCGCGGCGCTATTTGAGCGACGCCGACTGGACCGAACTGGACGCGCCTCCGGCGAGCGGCTCAGCTGCGACGACGCCGGGCGCGGACGAACCCGACGATGCGTGACGCGCATCCGACTGAAACCCTACGGAGAACCAGATGGCACATGCAGTGCGATTCCACGAAACCGGCGGCCCCGACGTGCTGCGCTGGGAAGCGGTCGAAGTCGGCGACCCGGGCGCGGGGCAGGTCCGCCTGCGGCACGAGGCCGTCGGCCTGAACTTCGCCGACACGTATTTCCGCAGCGGCCTGTATCCGGTGCCGCTGCCGGCCGGCATCGGCGTCGAGGCCGCCGGCGTGGTCGAGGCCGTCGGCCCCGGCGTGACGAACGTCGCCGCCGGCGACCGGGTGACCTACACCGGCTTCCTGAACACGCTCGGCGCGTACAGCACCGAACGGCTGATCGCCGCCGCGCCGCTCGTGAAGCTGCCGGCCGGGATCGCCTGCGAAACGGCCGCGGCGATGACGATGCGCGGCCTGACGTCGGCGTACCTGTTGCGCCGCATCCACGCGTTCGCGCCGGGCGACACGATCCTGCTGCACGCGGCCGCGGGCGGCGTCGGGTTGATCGTGTCGCAATGGGCGAAGCTGCTCGGGCTCACTGTGATCGGCACCGTGTCGAGCGAGCACAAGGCCGCGATCGCCCGCGCGCATGGCTGTGACCATACGATCGACTACAGCCGCGAGGACGTCGCGAAGCGCGTGCGCGAACTGACCGGCGGCGCGGGCGTCGACGTCGTGTTCGACAGCGTCGGCAAGGACACCTTCGAGGGCTCGCTCGATTCGCTGAAGCGGCGCGGGCTGATGGTCTGCGTCGGCACCGCGTCGGGCCCGATCCCGCCGTTCGACCCGCAGCGCCTCGCGATGAAGGGCTCGCTGTACCTGACGCGCCCGGCGCTGGCCGACTACATCGCCGATCCGGCCGAGAAGAACGACCTGGCCGGCGAGCTGTTCGCGCACGTCGCGGCCGGCCGCATCCGGATCGAGATCAACCAGCGTTATGCGCTGCAGGATGCGGCGCAGGCGCACCGCGATCTCGAGTCGCGCAAGACGACCGGTTCGTCGGTGTTCATCGTCTGAGGAGACGCGCATGCGAGTCGAACCCCTGACCTGTGCGATCGGCGCGGAGCTGCTGGACGTGAGCCTCGCCGACGCCGTGCACGACGACGGCCTGTTCGCCGAAATCCGCACGCAGCTGCTGCGCCATCGCGTGCTGTTCCTGCGCGACCAGGACATCACGCGCGCCGAGCACGTCGCGTTCGCGCGCCGCTTCGGCGAGCTCGAGGATCATCCGGTCGCCGGCAGCGATCCCGAGCACCCGGGGCTCGTGCGGATCTACAAGTCGCCCGACCAGCCGAACGACCGCTACGAGAATGCGTGGCACAGCGATGCGAGCTGGCGCGTGGCGCCGCCGCTCGGCTGTGTGCTGCGCTGCATCGAGGGTCCGCCGGTTGGCGGCGACACGATGTGGGCGAACATGGTGCTCGCGTACGAGAACCTGCCGGACCACGTGAAGCAGCAGATCGAAGACTTGCGCGCGCGTCACAGCATCGAGGCGAGCTTCGGCGCGGCGATGCCGGTCGACAAGCGCCTCGCGCTGAAAGCGCAGTATCCGGACGCCGAGCATCCGGTCGTGCGCACGCATCCCGAAACGGGCGAGAAGGTGCTGTATGTGAACGCGTTCACGACGCACTTCACGAACTTCCATACGCCCGCGCGCGTGCGCGTCGGGCAGGACGCGAATCCGGGCGCCGGCCAGCTGCTGCAATACCTGATCAGCCAGGCTTACATCCCCGAATACCAGGTGCGCTGGCGCTGGAAGAAGAACAGCGTCGCGATCTGGGACAACCGCAGCACCCAGCATTACGCGGTGATGGACTACCCGCCGTGCGTGCGCAGGATGGAGCGCGCGGGCATCGTCGGCGACGTGCCGTTCTGAACGCGCCCGCACCTTAACCGACTCGCAACCCTGTACACGACGCGCCGGGCCAGCCGCCCGGCGCGGCGGGATACGCACGCCCGTACGCCTGCACTAAAACGATTCCCACTGGAGGACGACATGCAATTTCTCGACGATTCGCTGCACCCGGAAAACCAGGACAAGGTAGTCATCACGGTCGCGCCGTACGGCCCCGAATGGATGCCCGCCGACTTTCCGGAAGACATTCCGGTGACGATGGACGAGCACGTGCAGAAGGCCGTCGACTGCTACAACGCGGGCGCGACGGTGCTGCACCTGCACGTGCGCGAGCTCGACGGCAAGGGCAGCAAACGACTGTCGAAATTCAACGAGCTGCTCGGCCGGCTGCGCGAGGCGGTGCCCGACATGATCCTGCAGGTCGGCGGCTCGATCTCGTTCGCGCCGGAAGGCGACGGCGCCGAGGCGAAATGGCTGTCCGACGACACGCGCCACATGCTCGCCGAGCTGACGCCGAAGCCCGACCAGGTGACGGTCGCGATCAACACCGTGCAGATGAACATCACCGAGCTGATGAACCGCAAGGACATCGCCGGCACGTCGCTGAACGAAGCCGCGCTGTGGGACGCGTACCGCGAGATGACCGTGCCGGCCGGCCCCGGCTGGGTCGACGAGCACCTGCGCCGGCTGCAGGCGGCCGGCATCCAGCCGCATTTCCAGCTCACCGGCATGCATGCGCTCGAAACGCTCGAGCGGATCATCCGCCGCGGCGTCTATCGCGGGCCGCTGAACGTCACGTGGGTCGGCATCGGCGGCGGCTTCGACGGTCCCAATCCGTACAACTTCATGGAATTCGTGCGGCGCTGCCCGGACGGCGCGTGCATCACGCTCGAATCGCTGATGAAGAACGTGCTGCCGATCAACACGGTCGCGATGGCGCTGGGCCTGCATCCGCGCTGCGGGATCGAGGACACGATCATCGACCAGAAGGGCAACCGGATGACGTCGGTGCAGCAGGTCGAGCAGTGCGCGCGGATCGCGCGCGAACTCGGGCGCGAGATCGCCACCGGCAAGGAGGCGAAGGCGATCTACCGGATCGGCGTGCAGTACGACGGCGTCGACGAGACGCTCGCGCAGCTCGGGATGGCGCCGAACCGCCGGCCGGGCCAGCTGAGCGTGCCGCTGCGCGCGGCCTGACGCACCGGGCGACCGTGCAACCGGGCGGCCCGCGAGCGCCGCCCGCCGATCGATGTGGCGCGGACCCACCCTCGCGCGGTGCGCGAGGCAAGCTCCGACGAACGGAGCGGGGCCGCGCAAGCCGCGCCGGCGCGTTGCCGCACCGGTGCCGGAGGAGACACGCATGCTGATTCATCACGTCGAGCCGTCGCTGCAGGACGTGGCGACCACCGGGCGGCGCGCGCCGGCCTATGCCTGGCTCGTGTTCGGGCTGACCGTCGGCCTACTGCTGTCGGACTACATGTCGCGGCAGGTGCTCAATGCCGTGTTTCCGCTGCTCAAGCACGCGTGGGGACTGTCGGACACGCAGCTCGGCTCGCTGTCCGGCGTCGTCGCGCTGCTGGTCGGCCTGCTGACGTTCCCGCTGTCGGTGCTCGCCGACCGCTTCGGCCGCGTGCGCAGCATCGTGCTGATGGCCGCGCTGTGGAGCGTCGCGACACTCGGCTGCGCGCTGTCGACCAACTACGCCCAAATGCTGGTTGCGCGCGGCCTCGTCGGGCTCGGCGAAGCCGCGTACGGCAGCGTCGGCGTCGCACTGATCCTCAGCATCTTTCCGGCGCGCCTGCGCGCGACGCTGACCGGCGCGTTCATGGCCGGCGGCGCGTTCGGCTCGGTGTTCGGGATGGCGCTCGGCGGCCTCGTCGGCGCGCATCTTGGCTGGCGCTGGTCGTTCGGCGTGATGGCCGCGCTCGGCATCGTGCTGCTCGTCGCGTACCGCGGCGTGGTCACCGAACGGCGGCTCGCGGCCTGCCGCGTCGAACCGTGCCGGCCCCATGCCGATACGCCGCGCGACCTGCGCGGCAGCGTGCGCGCGCTGATGTCGGGGCTGTTCGCATCGCGTTCGGTGATCTGCGCGTATGTCGGCAGCGGGCTGCACCTGTTCGTGCCCGGCGCGCTGTTCGCGTGGCTGCCGAGCTACCTGAACCGTTATTACGCGATGGCGCCGGACCGCGCCGCGGTGCTCGCGGCCGGCTTCGTGCTGCTGTCGGGCGTCGGGATGGTCGGCTGCGGGATCGTCACCGACCGCGTCGGCAAGACCGACGGCAAGCGCAAGTGGCTGACCGCGATCGCGTATTGCGTGCTGACCGGCGTGTGCCTCGCGATCGCGTTCCGGCTGCCGCCCGGGCCGCTGCAACTCGCGCTGATCTGTGCGGGCATGCTGGTCGGCGCGGGCGCGTCCGGCGCATCGGGCGCGATGGTCGCGAACCTGACGCCCGCCGCGATCCACGCATCGGCGTTCGCGACGCTCACGCTCGCCAACAACCTGCTCGGCATGGCGCCGGGCCCGCTGCTGACGGGGTGGGTCGCCGATCGCGCCGGCCTCGTCGGCGCACTGCAATGGATTCCCGTCGTGCCGCTCGCGGCCGCCGTGCTGTTCGCGATCGGACGCGCGAACTACGCGGCCGATCTCGCGCGCGTCGAACGCGAACGGCGCGCGTCCCACCTTTCCTGAACCGAACCCTCCCGGAGGCTGCATGACCCTGGCGACCGCGCCCACCATCCTGATCGTGCCCGGCTTGCGCGATCACGTCGAAGACCATTGGCAGACGCATCTGCAACGACGCCTGCCGAACGCACGGTCCGTCGCGCCGCTCGAAGCCGACAAGCTGAGCCGCGCCGCGCGCGTCGCGGCACTCGATGCGGCGCTCGCCGCGATCGACGGCCCCGTGATTCTGGTCGCGCACAGCGCGGGCGTGATGATCACGGTGCACTGGGCACGGCAGGCCACGCGCAAGATCCACGGCGCGCTGCTCGCGGCACCGGCCGATCTCGACACGCCGATGCCCGCCGGTTATCCGGCGCCCGACGCGATCGCCGCGAACGGCTGGACGCCGGTACCGACCGGGCGGCTGCCGTTTCCGAGCGTCGTGGCCGCGAGCCGCAACGATCCGCTCGCGCGCTTCGAACGCGTCGAAGTGCTGGCGGCCGGGTGGGGCAGCAAGCTCGTCGATCTCGGCGAAGTCGGGCATCTGAATCCGGCGTCCGGGTTTGGCGAGTGGCGGGATGCGGAGCGGCTGATCGGGGAGATGATCGCGCTCGGTGCGGCCTGAGCGCCATCGGCAACGCGCCGCGCATGAATTCCCTGCCGGCGCGTCAATGTGAACCGATTCCATTTGAGCGCCCAGCGACATACGACGTCCTAACACGCCGCCTGCCCGTCGCCGTGTCGCGCCGCGAAATCGTTCAATCTACAAATCCTCGGGAAACGGAAGGTTTCTGTTAGGGAAATTCCCGCCCCGCGCCATTCGGTTTTTTGTTGACCGACATCGTATAACGCCGTCATGATTTCCTGAAAAGAAAGGTCCCATCCACCGACCGAAGTGAGGAGACATGAACGCCACCCCGATCGCTCGCCGTGTCCGCCGGATCGCACTCGCGCTGGGTTTCACGCTGTCGGCCGCGGCAGCCGTTGCCGCACCCGTATCGCTGAACGTCGTCGACGTCGCGGGCAACCTGCAGCTCACGCAGAAGGCCATCGAGGCGTTCAAGGAGAAGAACCCGAATCTCGTCGCGAACGTCACGTTCACGAACGCGCCCGCGCCGCAGCTGCCGGGCAAGATCAAGGCGATGCAGGCGGCGGGGCGCGCCGACATCGATCTCGTGCTGACCGGCACCGACGCGCTGGCCGTCGGCATCGAGCAGAACCTGTGGCTGAAGCTGCTTCCCGACAACGCGGGCGCGTTTCCCGGCGTGCTCGACCGGTACGCGCCCGGCCCGCGCAAGATGCAGGATGTCGCGCAAGGCTTCGGCCTCGAAGTGACCTACATGCCGGCCGGCCCGCTGCTCGAATACAACCCGGCGAAGGTCGCCGACCCGCCGAAGACGCCCGAACAGCTGCTCGCGTGGTGCAAGGCGCATCCGAACAAGCTGATCTACGCACGCCCGGCGAACTCGGGCCCCGGCCGCACGTTCCTGATGGGGCTGCCGTACGTGCTGGGCGACAAGAACCCGCAGGATCCGATCAACGGCTGGGACAAGACCTGGGCGTTCCTGAAGCAGCTCAACGACTGCGTGCCGTACTACCCGGGCGGCACGTCGGCCGTGATGAAGGAGCTCGGCGAAGGCACGCGCGACATGACCGTGACCGTCACCGGCTGGGACCTCAACCCGCGCGCGCTCGGCATCGTGCCGGCCGACTTCCGGATCCAGGCGTTCGACAACATGACGTGGGTCAACGACGCGCACTACATGGTGATTCCGAAGGGCGTGGCGAAGGACAAGCTCGACGTACTGTTCAAGCTGATGAACTTCCTGCTCGAACCGGCGCAGCAGGCGATGACCTACGACGACGGCTACTTCTATCCGGGCCCGGCGGTGAAGGGCGTGACGCTCGAGATGGCGCCCGCGCACAGCCAGGAAGTGATCAGGAAGTTCGGCCGCCCCGAGTACGCGAAGCTGCTCGCGGAGCGTCCGCACGTGCAGCCGCTCAACGCGCAGGCGATGGTCGCCGCGTTCCAGAAGTGGGACCGCGAGATCGGGTCGCAGAAGTCGAAATGACGGATGAACCCGCGGGCGCCGCGGCGCCCGCGCCGACGGAGTTCGCGTAATGAAGCACAGTTTCGAACGGTTGCGGCTCGACGGCGTGTGCCGCAGCTTCACCAATGCGGAGGGCGCGCAGGTCGCCGCACTGAACGGGCTCGATCTCGACATCCGGCGCGGCGAGTTCGTCGCGCTGCTCGGCCCGTCGGGCTGCGGCAAGTCGACCGCGCTGAACTGCATCGCCGGGCTGCAGCCGCTCACGAGCGGCGGCATCTGGCTCGACGACACGCGCATCGACGTGCTGCCGCCCGAGCGCCGCGGCTTCGGCATGGTGTTCCAGAACTACGCGCTGTTTCCGCACATGTCGGTGCTCGAGAACGTCGGCTTCGGGCTGAAGATGCGCGGCGTGCCGAAGCAGGAAACGCGGCGGCGCGCGCAGCAGGCGCTCGAACTCGTGCAGCTCGTCGGTCACGAGGGCAAGCTGCCCGGGCAGCTGTCGGGCGGGCAGCAGCAGCGCGTCGCGATCGCGCGCGCGATCGTCATCGAGCCGCCGCTGGTGCTGATGGACGAGCCGCTGTCGAACCTCGACACGAAGCTGCGCATCGAGATGCGCGCCGAGATCCGCCGCATCCACACGCAACTCGAACGCGCGACGATCTACGTGACGCACGACCAGGACGAGGCGCTGTCGATGGCCGACCGGATCGTCGTGATGAAGGAGGGCGTCGTGCAGCAGGTCGCGTCGCCGAAGGACGTGTACACGCGTCCGCACAACCTGCACGTCGCGCGCTTCATGGGCTATCGCAACGTGCTGCCGTTCACGCTCGAAGGCATGGCCGGCGATTACGTGAACGTCGCCGCCGCCGGCGTGCGCGTCACCGGCGTGCCGATGGCGGGCTTCGACGGCAAGGACGTCGTGGTCGCACTGCGCCCCGACGACATCGAGCGCGCGGAAGCAGGCGCCGACAACGCATTCGACGCGACCGTCGAAACGGTCGAATACGGCGGCCGCGACTCGCTCATCCGCGCGATCGCGCCGTTCGGCCCGATCTGGGCGCGCGTCGCGGGCGAATTCACGGAGGGCGAACGGCTGCGGCTGCGCGTGAGCCCGGCGCGCACGCTCGTCTATGCGGGAGACGCGCGATGAACGGCCGCAGCGCCGCATGCGCGGCAGCATGCCCCCGGGAGGCCAGCATGAAAACCATCCGCTATCGCCGCCCGACTCACATTCTTGCGCGACGGAATGCTTCTGTCGGGCACGGTCGAAACAGTAATTACAAAGGCAGGGCCGCATGAGCACGCTCGCGACCGGCGGCGCGCCGCGCGACGCGAAGGCGTGGCTCGTCACGCCCGCGCTCGCGTTCATCGTCGCGCTGTTCATCTATCCGTTCGCGTACGGCCTCGTGCTGTCGTTCCAGCCGACGAACGGCGGCGGCGTGCTCGCGAACTACGTGCAGTTCTTCACCGACACCGCGATGTGGCCGACCGTGCTCGTCACGCTGAAGCTCGCGGTGCCGGCGACGCTGATCAACGTCGGCATCGCGGTGCCCGTCGCGTTCGCGCTGCGTCGCAACTCGCCGTACCAGAAGTTCGTCACGACGCTGCTCGTGATTCCCGTCACGCTCGGCACGGTGCTCGTCGCCGACGGGATGCTCACGTACTTCGGCCCGAACGGCTGGTTCCCGCAGGCGCTGCAAGGGCTGCACCTGTACACCGACGAGGTGCGCCTCACGCACAACTACTGGGGCGTGCTGCTGTCGCTGATCGTGTCGGGCTTTCCGTTCGCGTTCCTGCTGATGCTGTCGTACATCAGCGGCATCGACCCGACGCTCGCGCGCGCCGCGGCCACGCTCGGCGCGAACCCGTGGCAGCAGTTCCGGCGGATCTACCTGCCGCTGCTCGTGCCGGGGCTCACGATGGCCGCGTGCCTGTCGTTCGTGCAGGCGTTCTCGGTGTTCCCGTCGGCCGTGCTGCTCGGCGCGCCGGCCGGGCCGACGCGGGTGATCTCGATCGCGGCCGCCGAAGCCGCGTTCGAGAGCTACGACTATTCGCTCGCGTCGGCGATCGCGATCGTGATGGGCTTCGTGCAGCTGCTGGTGGTCGCGTCGATGCTCGGCGCGCGCCGCTTCTTCTATACCGGTCCGGTCACGGGAGGCAAGGGCTGATGGCGACCGACAATCATGCCGCGCCGGCGTGGCCGCCGAAGCACAGCCCGCCGGGCGCGCAGCCGGTCAACGCGATGAAGCCGCGCAAACTGCGCGGCAGCCTCGCCGGCCGCGCGTGGAAGACGCTCGTGTGGGGGCTGATGGCGTTCTTCCTGCTGAACGTGATGCTGCTGATCGCGACCGTCGCGGTGAACTCGGTCGCGACGCGCTGGTTCGGCACGCCGCTGCCGCAGGGCTTCACGCTGCACTGGTATGCCAAGGCGTGGGAAGACTTCCAGCTCGCGAGCGTGCTGTGGGTGACGCTCGAAGTGGTCGGCGCGGTGGTGCTGCTGTCGGTCGCGCTCGGCGTGCCGGCCGCCTATGCGCTCGCGCGCGTGCAATTCCGCGGCAAGCGCTTCGCGCTGCTGGTGTTCCTGCTGCCGCTGATGGTGCCGCCCGTCACGTACGGGATCCCGATGGCGACCGTGATGTACAAGGTCGGGCTCGCGGGCACGCTGCTGGGCGTGATCCTCGCGAACCTCGTGCCGGCACTGCCGTTCGTGATCCTCGTGATGACACCGTTCATCGAGCAGATCGATCCGAACCTCGAAGCCGCCGCGCGCATCTTCGGCGCGAACACGTGGCGCTATTTCCGCTACGTGCTGCTGCCGCTGCTGGTGCCCGGCATGCTCGCGGCAGGGTTGCTCGTGCTGGTGCGCACGATCGGGATGTTCGAGCTGACCTTCTTCACCGCGGGCCCGAGCACGCAGACGCTCGTCGTCGCGCTGTATTACGCGGTGTTCTCGACCGGCGTGCGCGCGCCGCAGTCGATCGACGCGATGGCGATGATCTACATGGCCATCACGCTCGTGTGGGTCGTGATCGCGCTGCAGTTCGTGAGCCCGACGCAGCTCGTGAGCCGCGTGAAGCAGGAGCGGCAGTAGGCGTCCACGTGTGGCGGCGTGCGTTAACGCGGCTCAACGCGAAGGACAGCGGCGGCGCAGCGATGCAGGCGGTCCGCCGGTGCTTGTGCGCGCCATCCGTGCAATTGGTTACAAATGGATACCGCGAACCGTGCACGGACGTTGCAGACTACGCAGCGTACCGGCCCGGCGATACGTTCGCTCGCATCGCCGCATGCCGCCCGACGTTCACCCGATTCGCGGAGTTCCATGAAGTTTCCCACGCTGCTGACGCTCGGCTGTGCGGCCACGCTGCTTGCCGCCTGCAACCTGCTCCACGACGGCCCCGGATCGAGCGACGTCGATGCCGCGGTGCGCCGCGCGCTCGAAGCGGAAAACCACGGCGGCCTGAACGCGCTGTTCGGCCAGCCGCTGCCCGTGTCGGCCGACGTGATCTCCGCGAAACCCGACGGCGACTGCAGGAAGGTCGGCGAACGGACCTACACGTGCGACGTCGTGGTCACGTGGCGCAACCACGATTACGCACCGTCGCGCGCGAACCTGACCTTCGTCAAGGCCGCCGACGGTTCGTGGCAGACCTCGGGCGTCGACGCGGCCATCGCGACCGGCGCCGCCAAATCGCTGATCGACCGGATCGGCAAGGCGTGGCCCGGCAACGCGGCGAGCGGCGCATCGGCGCCGCAGTGACGCGGCCGGCGACGGGCTTCGTCGCGCTTTCTTCAGAGGACGCTCCCGGCGAGCGGAGCCGTACCGTTTTCCACAGGACGCTGGAGGACTGCGCGAACGGTCCGGCGGGCGCCGCGACCGTGGCGGCGCCCCATCTTGTTCGACCCGCGCTCGAGCCCCGATTAGCGGCGAAAAAAGGGCACAACCGCGACCGGGTACCGGTCGAACCCATCCTCGGTATGCGGATCGGAATATAGGGAAAACCCTTAATTCGAGCTATAATCACGGCCTAGAAGAAAGGTCGAACCATGCCCGAACGTCTCCAATCCCTTGAAAAATTTGTGTTTTCCCTGGTCGTGATGTCCGCGGTCTTCTGCTCCGCGTTCCTCGCGTACGAGCGTCACCCCGAGATCAAGATCGCGCTGCACGAAGGCGAAGCGCTGATGCGCGAAAGCGCCAAGTATTCGGTCATCTGCTCGCCGTCCAAGGTCGATCCTTGCGTCGAGATGTCCGCTTACTGATCGATCTTCGCGTCGAGGCTCGCGCGCCGGTCGGCGCGCGGCAGCGAACGGCGTCCTGGGCACCGTTTCATCAGTTTCGGACTCGCCCTACAGATTTGGCGGCCTGAATTCCTTGAAGTAGCGCCCATCAGGAATTCGGAAACCGGCCGCAAGGCAGGGCGGATGCACGAACCCGTAACGTGCCGAGTCGCTGGCGTAAGCAGCCCCCATTCCGTCGGCCCCGCCTCGAGCAATCGAGCGGGGCCGCTCCATTTGCGCGGGCCATTTGCACGGTCCATCTGCGCGCCCCATTTACACGGCCCTGACTGCACGGCCCGAATTCGCGCGGTCCGCAGGTTCGGTTTGCAGCGACCGGCGTCACACCACCTGCCGAGGTTCGCCGCGCGCAAACGCGGCAACGTTGTCGACGAGCTGATCGGCCAGTGCCCGCATCGCCTCGTCGCTCGCCCACGCGACATGCGGCGTCAGGATGAACGCCGGATGCGACAGGATCGCGTGGAACGGATGCGCGGCCGGCAGCGGCTCCTGCGTGACCACGTCGAAGCCGGCGCCCGAAATCTGCCCGGCCTGCAGCGCGTCGACGAGTGCACCTTCGTCCACGAGCCCGCCGCGCGCGGTGTTGATCAGCAGCGGCCGGCGCGCCATCCGCGCGAACGCGGCCGCGTCGATCAGGCCGCGGGTCGCCGGCGTGAGCGGGCAGTGCAGCGTGATCACGTCGCTGTCGCGCAGCAGCGTGTCGAGCGGCACATGCCCGGCGCCCCGCGCAGCGCCGTGCGCGGCGAACAGCACACGCATGCCGAGCGCGCGGGCGATGCCGGCCACCGCACGGCCGAGCATGCCGTCGCCGACGATCCCGAGCGTCGCGCCGGCCAGGTCGCGGATCGGGTGATCGAAGAAGCAGAACTGTCCGCTGTCGAGCCAGCGCCCCGCGCGCACCGCGTCGCGATACGCGACGAGGCTGCGCCGCAGCGCGAACATCAGCGCGAACGTGTGTTCGGGTACGGTGCGCACCGCATACCCGCGAATGTTGCTGACGACGATGCCGCGCGCGGCGCACGCATCGAGATCGACGATGTCGGTACCCGTCGCGGCGATCGCGATCATTTTCAGGTGCGGCGCACGGTCGAGCGCCGTCGCGTCGAGCCGGACCTTGTTGGTGACGACAATGTCCGCGGCGCCGATACGCGCGGCCACTTCGTCCGCGGCCGTCCGTTCGAAGGTCCGCAGCGCATGCGGAAACGGAAACGGCTTCAGCACGGTCTTCGGCGACAGCGTCGCGCGGTCGAGAAACACGATCTGCGCAGGAGAGGAACTGGAAAACATGGCGGGCCTCGCTGACGGGCGCCCGGCGGGCGCGCAACGGCAACGATTCTGCCAACGGCGCATGCGATCGGGCTTGCGCATTGCGCGAGCGCGCTTTCCCGCGCGGAAAACGTCGGTGCCATCCGTGCACGGCCGGCCCGACGACTTCCCGGTTCACTGTTCCGTCGCACGAGCCGCTGTGGCAGCGCCCCGTCGTGCTGCAGGCGATGGCGCACGCGTGCGCCGCTGGGACGATGCGTGCGCGGCGCTCGCCGAAGCCGCCGTGCGGGCCCGCGAAATGAGCCACGCGCCCCTTTCCGTTCAGGAAAGGCTGGTTGAGCATCGATCGATTTTCGCCGGATGCAAACGCAGTCATGATCGCCGTCATCGACAACACGATTTTCAGGAGACAGTCATGACGCGCCCCCTGGACGGTATCCGCGTGCTGGAACTCGGCCAACTGATCGCCGGTCCGTTTGCGGGCCGGATGCTCGCCGAATTCGGCGCGGACGTGATCAAGGTGGAGCCGCCCGGCGTCGGCGACCCGCTGCGCAAATGGCGGCTGCTGCACGACGGCACGTCGGTCTGGTGGGCCGCGCAGTCGCGCAACAAGCGCTCGCTCGCGCTCGACCTGCGCACGCCCGAAGGGCAGGACGTCGTGCGCCGCCTCGTCGCCGGGACCGACGTGCTGATCGAGAACTTCCGGCCCGGCACGCTGGAAGGCTGGGGGCTCGACTGGGAGACGCTGTCCGCGATCAACCCGCGGCTCGTGATGCTGCGCGTATCGGGCTTCGGCCAGACCGGCCCGTATCGCGACCGGCCCGGCTTCGGCGTGATCGCCGAAGCGATGGGCGGCCTGCGCCACCTGACCGGCGAGCCCGGCCGCACGCCGGTGCGCGTCGGCGTGTCGCTCGGCGATTCGCTGTCGGCGCTGCACGGCGTGATCGGCATCCTGCTCGCGCTGCGCCATCGCGAACAGCAGGGCGGCAAGGGCCAGGTCGTCGACGTTGCGCTGTACGAATCCGTCTTCAACATGATGGAAAGCCTGCTGCCCGAATACTCGGCGTTCGGCGCGGTGCGCGAGCCGGCCGGCAGCAGCCTGCCGGGCATCGCGCCGACCAACGCGTACCGCTGCCGCGACGGCAGGTACGCGCTGATCGCCGGCAACGGCGACAGCATCTTCCGGCGCCTGATGGCGTTGATCGGGCGCCCCGATCTCGGCGACGATCTCGCGCTCGCGCACAACGACGGGCGCGTCGCGCAGGTCGCGCGCATCGACGCGGCGATCGGCGAATGGAGCGCGCGGCTCGATCTCGACGACGTGCTCGCCGCGCTGCACGACGCACGCATCCCGTCCGGGCGCATCTACGACGTCGCGGACATCGCGGCCGATCCGCATTACCGCGCACGCGACATGATCGTCGACGCCGCGCTGCCCGACGGCACGCCCGTGCTCGTGCCGGGCATCGTGCCGAAACTCGGCGCGACGCCCGGATGCATCGAGCGTCCGGCACCCGCGCTCGGCGCCGATACCGACGCGGTACTCGAATCGATCGGCATCGATGCCGCGACGCGCGACGACTGGCGCACGCGCGGCGTGATCTGAAGCGACCAACCTGCCACCGGGACGACGACATGAACCAGCCCCATCCCCAACGACTTTATATTCAAGAAGTCGCGACACGCGACGGTTTCCAGAATGAAGCGGCGTTCGTCGACACCGACGACAAGATCGCGCTCGTCGACGCGTTGAGCGCGTGCGGCTACGCGAAGATCGAGGTCACGTCGTTCACGTCGCCGAAGGCGATCCCCGCGCTGCGCGACGCGGAAGCCGTGATGCACGGCATCGTGCGCGCGCCGGGTGTCGTCTATACGGTGCTCGTGCCGAACGTGCGCGGCGCTGAACGCGCGCTGTCGTGCGGCGTCGACGAGGTGAACCTCGTGATGTCGACGAGCGAGAGCCACAACCGCACGAACCTGCGGATGACCCGCGAGCAGTCGTTCGCGCAACTGCGCGACGTGATCGACACGGTGCGCGGCACCGGCGTCGCGCTCAACGTGTCGCTGTCGACCGCGATGGGCTGCCCGATGGAAGGCGACGTGCGTGCGGAAACCGTGCTCGCGTGGATGCAGCGCTTCGCGGATCTCGGCGTGCACGGCTTCACGCTGTGCGACACGACCGGCATGGCGTATCCGTCCCAGGTGCGCGACCTGGCCGAACGCGCGCGCGAACGCTTCGGTGCGCTGCAGCTCACGCTGCACTTTCACAACACGCGCGGGATGGCGCTCGCGAACACGCTCGCCGCGCTCGACGCCGGGATCGACCGCTTCGACGCGTCGCTCGGCGGCCTCGGCGGCTGCCCGTACGCGCCGGGCGCGACCGGCAACGCATGCACCGAGGAGCTCGTGCACATGCTCGCGCTCGACGGCTACGATACGGGTGTCGACCTCGCGGGCGTACTCGCCGCGGCCGCGCGGTTGCCCGCGCTGATCGGGCATGACGTGCCGAGCCAGATCCTGAAGGCCGGGCGCCGCTCGGACCTGCATCCGCCGCCGCGCGCCGAAGCCGGCCACATGCCGGCGCAGCGGGCTTTCTCGTAACCGAACCGGAGCGAATCACATGGCACTGATTGACCACCTCGACCACCTCGTGCTGACTTGCGTCGATCCGGAGCGGACGAAGCATTTCTATACCGAAGTGCTGCAGATGCAGCTCGAAACCTTCGGCGCGGGCCGGCTCGCGTTCCGCTTCGGCAACCAGAAGATCAACCTGCACGTGCGCGGCGCGGAGTTCGAGCCGAAGGCGCACGTGCCGGTGCCCGGCGCGCTCGACCTGTGCTTCATCGCGTCGGTGCCGCTCGACGACGTGATCGCGCATCTGCACCGCGTCGAATGGCCGATCGTCGAAGGGCCCGTCGAGCGCACCGGTGCGACGCAGAAGATCCGGTCGGTGTACGTGCGCGACCCGGACCTGAACCTGATCGAGATCTCCGAGCTGATCTGAGTTACGTTGCGTTGAATTGCACGGCGCGCGCGGCGGTCATGCCGAGCTGTCGTGCGGCGTGGGCGCAGCATCGCGTCCGTTCTGCCGGTTCCGCATGCGCCGGCGCGATGCGCCCGCCACGCAGCAATCCTCCGCCGAAAGCGGACAGGCGCGTACCGCACCCGCCGATTCCGGATAGGCGCGCCGCGTTGCACTGCGGATAATGGCGTGCATCGGCGCCGGTCCGTCCGCCGCCTTCGCAGCGGGCGCGACGCGCGTCCCGCGGATCCGCAATCCGACCCACGCACATTCCGAATGACGATCCTCTATCGCGGCATGGACCGCGCGGCGCTCGACGCCGCTTACCTGAACACGAAGGCCATTCCCGACTTCCCCGCGGTACTTGAGGCCTGCCAGGCGCGCAGCGCCGCGCTTTACGCCGCGACGCCCGCGCAGCGCGACCTGCGTTACGGATCGCGCCCCGCGCAGCGCTTCGACTGGCTGCGCTGCGGCCTGCCCGGCGCGCCGCTGTTCGTGTTCATTCACGGCGGCTACTGGCAGCACTGCGCGAAGGAAGATTTCGCGTACGCGGCCGCCGGGCCGCTCGCACGCGGGTTCGATGTCGTGCTCGCCGAATACACGCTCGCACCGGCTGCATCGATGACCGACATCGTCGGCGAGATCGGCGCGCTGCTCGACCATCTCGCGGCCGATCCCGATCGCATCGGCACCGGCGGCCGGCCGATCCACCTGAGCGGCCACTCGGCAGGCGGTCACCTGAGCGCCGTGTATCGCGCGCATCCGGCGGTCGTGTCGGCGCTTGCGATCAGCCCGCTCGTCGATCTCGAGCCGATCTCGCTGTGCGTGCTCGGCGAGAAGCTTCGACTCACCGCGCAGGAAATCGCCGCCTACAGCCCGCTGCGTCACGTCGGACCCGGTGCGCCGACCGTCGTCGCGGTCGGCGCGGCCGAGTTGCCGGAACTCGTGCGCCATGCACATGAATACGCGCACGCATGCGAGGCGGCCGGCGAGCCGGTTGCGCGCGCGTGGCTGCCGGGCATGCAGCACTTCACGGTACTCGACGATCTCGCGCGACCGGACAGCGCGATGCTCGCCGCACTGCAGGCGATCGCGCCGCGCTGAGCGCGCTGTCCTGCATCGTTTCGCGCGATTTCGCCGCGTGCATGGCCGGGCGTATGATCGGCATCAGGCCGGTCGGGCGCCGTTCGCGCGCGTCGCATGGCACACCCCAGGATCTTCGTCATGGTGAACCCGCTTCATTTCGATCTGCAGTCGCTGCGCGTGTTCGCGCTCGTCGCCGAGCACGGCAGCCTGACCAAGGCGGCCGAACACGGTCAGCTCACGTTGTCCGCGGTCAGCAAGCGGATCGCCGAACTCGAGAGCGTGACCGGCAGCGCGCTGTTCGTCCGGCATGCGCGCGGCGTCGAGCTGACGCCCGCGGGCCGCGCGCTGCTCGAACATGCGGCGAAGGTGATCGAGCAGGTGAACCGGATGGCGCACGAGATGAGCGATTACGTCGCCGGCGTGCGCGGCCACATTCACGTGTGGACCAATACGTCGGCGATCGTCCAGTTCCTGCCGGCCGATCTCGCCGCGTTCCTCACCGACAACCCGGGCATCAAGGTCAGTCTCGAGGAGAGGCTGAGTCACGAGATCGTCGATGCGCTCGGGTCCGGCAAGGCCGATCTCGGCGTGTTCGCGGACAACGTGCCGGCGCCGGGCATCGAACGCCGGCTGTACCGGCGCGACGAGCTCGTGCTGCTCGTGCCGCGCGGGCATCGCTTCGCCGCGCGCGACAGCATCCGCTTCGCGGAGACGCTCGATGAAGACTACGTCGGCCTGAGCGACGGCAGTTCGCTGCTCGCGCGGATGACCGACGCCGCGTTCGCGGCCGAGCGTTCGCTGAAGCTGCGCATCCAGGTATCGAATTTCGACGGCGTGAGCCGGATGATCGAGGCCGGGCTCGGGATCGGCGTGCTGCCGCGCGATGCGGTGACGGGCGAGCGCGCGGCGCGGCTCGGCGTCGTGACGCTCGACGACGCGTGGGCGACGCGCACGCTGTGGGTCGGCGTGAAGGCCGGCACCGTGCTGACCACGGACATCGCGAAGCTGTTCGATTTCATGTCGGCGCGTTGAACGCGCTGAATGCGAGGAATGCGCGACCTGCGTTCAACGCGCGCCAGGCGCGACGCACGGGGCACGCATGCCCCGTGCCGCAAACCGCGTCATACCGGGTTGATGTCGTCCTGGCTGCGCCGCGTGGTCAGCGGCCCGAGCACGCGCAGCGTGACCGCGACGATGCCGAGCGCGACCGAGATCACGCCGAACATCGCTCCCGCGCCGTGTTGGGCCAGCACCGGCAGCAGCACGAACGGCAGCGCGCCGCTGACGATGCGCGACAGCGAGTAGGTGCTGCCGATCGCGGTCGAACGCACGCGCGCCGGGAAGATCTCCGCCTGATACACGTGATACGCGTTGCTGAACACGTTCGACGCGCAGGTCGTCAGGAACCCGAAACAGACGATCAGCGCCGTGTTGCCCGAATACGCGAAGCACAGCCCGAACGCGGCGATCGACAGGATCGACACGATCACGAGCGTGCGGCGCTCGATCCAGTTCAGCAGCGGAATCGACAGCAGCGAGCCGATCGGATAACCGATGAACGACAGTGCGATGAACAGCGTGCTGTCGGTGACGTCGAACCCGCGGCTCTTGACGACCGTGCTCGCGAGCGTGCCGAAGCCGTAATAGCCGAAGCCCTGGAACAGGTGGAACACCGCGAGCATAAAGTAGCGCGCGCCGTACGGCCGGCGGCGCAGCAGCGCGATGCGCTCGCCGACGCGCAGCGGCCGCTGCGGTTCGGCCGATGCCGCGAACTGGTCGGGCACGCGCACGCCGGCGCTATCCGCGAAGCGCTTCGCCGCGGCATGCGCATCCGCGGCGCGGCCCTGCGCGAGCAGCCAGCGCGGGCTTTCCGGCAGACGATGCTGGACCAGCAGCACGTACACGGCGCCGAGGCTGCCGATCGCGAGGATGATGCGCCAGCCGGCCACGCCCGCGACGTGCAGCGGATTCAGCCACAGCGCGAGGAAGCCGACCAGCGGCACGGCGACGTACGAAGTCGTATAGGCCCAGGCGGCAAGCCGTCCGCGCTTGTCCTTCGGCAGGATTTCGGACAGGAAGCTGTCGGCGACCGGGTAGATCGCGCCGACGCCGATGCCCGTGAGAAAGCGGCATGCGACGAGCATGTCGGCGTTCACCGAGAACGCGCCGATCAGCGAGAACGCGCTGTACCAGACGAGCGTCATCAGGAACGCCTTGCGCCGGCCGATGCGGTCGGCGAGGCTGCCGAGACACAGCGCACCGACGAACATTCCGATGAATGCCGACGCGAGCAGCAGCTTGAAATCGGCGCTTTGCCGGCTGAGCCCGTATTCGTGCTGCAGCGCGGAGCCGATCGTGCTGACGAGGAAGATCTCGTACATGTCGAAGAACAGCCCGATGCCGATCACCCAGACGACGAACCGGTGCAGCGCACCGACCGGCAGGTCGTCCATGAATTCGCCGAGCGTGATGCCGCGGGCGGGCAGGGCCGTCGCATCGGCGCCGGCCCGGGCCGCGGACGATGCGGCGGACGCGGGGCCGCCCGCGGTGCCGCCAAGGTCGAGGGATTGGCTGTTCATCGTGTCTCCTGATTATCGATTTGCCGTGGCGCGATGCCCGGCCGTTCGCGGCTATTCGCGGCCGGCATCACGGGCCCGGTCGCGCGACGCGGCGCACGTGCCCGCAAGGCCCGCGAAAGGCCGGATGCGCGGGATCGCGCCGATCGTCCGAAACATGGTCGGCGAATTTGCGCGACGCGATAATTGCGGATGCTTCAAGCATCCTTTCCCGCGCAGAAAGGCCGGGAAACGCCCGCTGGGCGGGCGTCGGACGGAAGGCGAGCCGAAGCTGGAAGGTCAGGGCAGGGAAAACGATAGGCCGCGCTGCGCGGATTCGGCGGCCGGTGATGGTGATCGCGTACCGCACGGTTCGGTATCGTCGGTCAATCCGCCGGCGCCGCGCGAGGGAAAGGCGGAGCGACGCCGCGGGACCTTGCATTCGTCAGCGTTCATCGATCGCTGCGACGCACCGAATGTGCAGCGCCGCCGCTCGTCTGCCCATCCGGCTCATGGCGACGCGCACGGATCGGACCGTTCATCCGTCGCCGCCGCACCGGCATCGGTGCCGGTCCCGACCCCGACGTCGGCCCGTTCATGCCGCACCGTCTCCGACGCAACCGCCTGCAGCTTCACCGCCAGGTCCGGCGCGATGCCGAGCTGCGCGGCTGCTTGCTCCCGCGCGCCCAGGGTGCGCACGTCGACGCCGGCGATCTGCTGGAACAGCACGAGCGCGCTGAGGTAAGCGCCCGTCACGCCCGGATGCTGATAGTCGAGCCGCGAGATCGGCGGGTCGTTGTGCGCGCGCATGCCGTACCACAGCAGCGGGGCGCCCGACGGCGCATACGGATCGGGATCGGCGATGCCCGCCATCCACGCGCGCTGCCATGCGCGGCCGACCGGCGCGACGGCCACGATCGACGGATCGGTGCGGCGGGCGCGTTCGAATGCATCGCGATACGCGGCGACGAGTTCGGCGAGACGCTCGACGTAGCGCGCGTGAAAGCCGGCGCTGCCCGGCTCGCCCGCCAGCGCCTTCGCGAGATCGGCGCCCGGCCAGGTTTCGTACAGATAGACGCGCGCTTGCGGTGCAGCAGCGCGAATGCCGCGCGCGATCTTCGCGACGCTCGCGCAGAAGGCGGCGGGATCGCTGGCACGGCTATGCGTGAGCACGAACGGCAGCGGCTTCGCGCTCAACTCCTGCAGCACGACCGCGTCCCAGACAGGCCGGTCGATCACGTCCGATGCAACGCGGTCGTGTTTGGCGAGACTCGTCGCCGACATCGCTTCGAGATGGACGTCATAGTCGAGCCCGGCTTCGACGGCAAACCGCGCGAAGATGCCCGGAATCCCGCCCCACGGGCCCGGCTCGCGTTCCGCGCGGGCGCCGGTCTGCCCGAAGTTCTCGTCGATCACCCGCGCCGCGGCCGCGCCTGCGGCCTGACGGCCGGCATGCATCGCGCCGTACGAACGCACGGGCGTGTAACGGCCGTGCGTGAGGCTGTCGCCGACGAACAGGATGCGTTGCGGCGTGCGGATTGCGGGCGCCGGCAACCCGGGCGGCGACACCGCGGACGAGCCGGCCATCGCCGGCCCGGCGACCAGCCACGCGACGACGCACGCCGACGCGCAACGCATGACGACGCAACGCAACGCGGGCACGGCAGGCAAGTCGGTCATCTCGAAGTTCCGCAAGGACGCGTGGCCGAAGTATTTCACGAAGCGGCGCGACCGCGCTGCCCCCGCGTTGCGCAACGCGTACGGTAGACTGCTCGCTGGCTTTTCCCGCCCACGACACGACCCCACGCCCCCCTCACACGACATGGACCGAATCGATGCGATGAAGGTGTTCGTCGCCACGCTCGACGAGGGCAGCCTCGCGGGCGCGAGCCGCCGCCTGGGCCGCTCGCCGGCGGCCGTCAGCCGCGCGCTCGCGTTTCTCGAGGAACACACGGGCACCGCGCTGCTGTACCGGACCACCCGGACGATCCGTTTGAGCGAAGCCGGTGAACGTTACGCGGCAGCGTGCCGCCGCATCCTCGCGGATCTCGAGGAAGCCGACATGCTGATCGCCGACGAACGCTCGGCGCCGCGCGGCCTGCTGACGATCACCGCACCGGTCGCCGCGGGCGAAGACGTGCTGCGTGCGCTCATCGACGAATTCATCGACCGCCATCCGGCCGTGTCGATTCGCCTGCAACTGCTCGACCGTCCCGTCAGCCTGATCGACGAGGGCATCGACGTCGCGCTGCGCATCGCGCACCTGAGCGATTCGACGCTCGTCGCGATGCCCGTCGGTGCGGTGCGGCGTGTCGTCGTCGCGTCGCCGGACTACCTTGCGAACCATCCGCCGATTACCGCGCCGGCCGATCTCGCCCGGCACCGGATCATCTCGATGACGCACTTCGGGCTCGATTCGTGGAGCTTTCCGCCGTCCGCGCCGTCGGCGCTGCCGCAGGTGGTCCAGTTCGCGCCGCGCTTCATCGTCAACACGATCCGCGGCGCGCTCGCGTCGGCGCTCGCCGGCCACGGCGTCACGCGGCTGTTTTCGTATCACGTCGCGGAGCCGGTGCGGGACGGCGCGCTGCGCATCGTGCTGCGCGACAGCGAGCACGCGCCGCTGCCAATTCATCTGGTCACGCCTTACGGACGCCTGTCGGTGCCGAAGGTGCGGACGTTCGTCGATTTCGCCGCGCCGCGATTGCGCGAGCATTTCGCGCAGCTGGCGGCCATCACCGACGGAGATTGAATCGCGTTACGGAAGAATGGCTTCCGTGCTGCATGGATTCTCCCGATACCCGGTTCAATCTAGACTTCCTTCAACCGGCGGATGCGCGTGCATCCGCCCAGCGAATGGGAGGTCTCCATGCAACAAGCGCTTCTCGACCGGCCGCACGCCCCTGCGTTCAACGTGTGGCGCGGCACGGTGTCCGGCGCCAGTGCGAGCCTGATCGGCATCGGCCTGGCGCGCTTTGCGTACACGCCGCTCTTGCCGGCGATCATCGGTGCGCACTGGTTTCCCGCGTCCACCGCCGCGTATCTCGGGGCGGCCAACCTCGGCGGCTATCTGGCCGGTGCGCTGGTCGCCGGCACGCTCGCGCGCCGCGCCGGCTCGACCGCCGTGCTGCGCGCGATGATGCTGCTCGCGACGCTCGCATTCGTCGCGTGCGCGGCGCCCGTGTCGTTCCTGTGGTTCTTCGTGTGGCGGTTCGCGTCCGGCCTGTCGGGCGGGGCGCTGATGGTGCTCGCGGCGCCGGCGGTCCTCACGCACGTGCCGCCGTCGCGGCGCGGTTTCGCGAGCGGCGGCATCTTCACCGGGATCGGGCTCGGCATCGCGGCATCGGGCACGATCGTGCCGATCCTGCTGCGGCAAGGGCTCACCGTCACGTGGCTCGGGCTCGCGATCGTGTCGCTGCTGCTGACCGCCGTCGCGTGGCGCGGCTGGCCGGCCGACGACGCACAGCCCGCAGCCGCCGCGGCGCATGCCGCGCACGCGCGCAACCTGCCGGCCGGCAGCCTGCGCGCGCTGTACGTCGAATACGGGCTCAACGCGGTCGGGCTCGTCCCGCACATGATCTTCCTCGTCGACTACGTCGCGCGCGGACTCGGCAAGGGCGTCGACGCGGGCGCGCAGTACTGGGTGCTGTACGGCCTCGGCGCGATCGTCGGGCCGCTCGCGTGCGGGCATCTGGCCGACCGTGCGGGCTTCGGCCGCGCACTGCGGATCGCATTCGCGATCGAAGCCGTCGCGGTCGCGCTGCCGCTGCTCGGCCTGGGGCCGGCCGCGCTGATCGTGTCGAGCCTGCTCGTCGGCGCGTTCACGCCCGGCATCGTGCCGCTCGCGCTGGGCCGCGTAAACGAGCTGCTCGCGCATCATCCGTCGGTCGCGAAGCGCGCATGGCGCAGCGCGACGACCAGCTTCGCGATCATGCAGGCGGTCGCCGCCTACGGTCTGTCGTACTTGTTCGTATCGAGCGGCGGCCGTTACGAAGCGCTGTTCGGCGTCGGCACCGCCGCGCTGTTGCTGGCGCTCGCGGTCGACGTGATCTCCTCGGCGAGGGCGCGATGAGCACGACCGCCCACCCACCGGCCGCCGCACACGCCGGCCGCTCGAGCGCCGGCTACGCCGAACGCAATGCGCGCTACTGGCGCCGCAATCTCGCCGTGTGCGTGTTCGGTTCGTTCACGACGCTCGTGAGTCTCAGCATGCTGCTGCCGTTCCTGCCGCTGTACGTGCGGCAGCTCGGCGTCGACGCGCAGTCGGCCGTGATCCAGTGGTCGGGCGTCGCGTTCGGCGCGACGTTTCTCGGCACGGCCGTCACCGCACCGCTGTGGGGCCGCCTCGCGGACCGCTTCGGCCGCAAGCCGATGCTCGTGCGCGCGGCGCTCGGGATGGCCGTCGTGATGTCGCTGATCGGCGTCGCGCACAACGTGGTGGAACTCGTTGCACTGCGGCTGATCGCCGGGCTCGTCGGCGGCTATGCGTCCGCGTCGACCGTGATGGTCGGCACCCAGGCGCCGCGCGAACGCGCGGGCTGGGCGCTCGGCATCCTGTCGACCGGCGCGCTCGCGGGCAATCTCGTCGGGCCGCTCGTCGGCGGCCTGCTGCCGGGCTGGCTCGGCATTCGCGGCACGTTTTTCGCGGGTGGCGCGATGATCGCCGTTGCCGCGCTGCTGACGATCGTCGTCGTGAAGGAGGACTTCGATCCGGCCACCGACGCGCACGCGCGGCACGCCCGCGCAACGTCGGCGAACCCGGCCCGGCGCACCGATCGCGTGGCGGTCGCCGCGCTGCTCGTGACGGCGATGATGGTGCTGCTCGCGAACATGTCGATCGAGCCGATCATCACGGTCTATATCGGCGGGCTCGGCGTGGACGGCAGTAATCTGGCGCGCATCGCCGGCGTCGTGATGGCCGGCTCCGCACTCGGCAGCATGCTGACCGCCGCGCGGCTCGGCGCGCTCGCCGACCGGATCGGCAGCTGGAACGTGATCGTCGGCTGCCTGCTGCTGACCGCGCTCGCGATGCTGCCGCAGGCGTTCGTCACGCACTGGTGGCAGCTCGCCGCGCTGCGCGTGCTGATGGGGATGACGCTCGCCGGGTTGCTGCCATCGATCGGCAAGCTGGTCCGGCAGTCGGTCGACGAGCGCGCGACGGGCCAGATGCTCGGCTACCTGCAGTCCGCGCAGTTCGGCGGGCAGGTGATCGGCCCGGTGATCGGCGGCCAGATCGGCGTCGCGCTCGGCCTGCATTCGGTGTTCTTCGTGACGGCCGCGCTGCTGGCGGCCTGCGCGGCGCTCGCGTATCGGGTGCGCAGCCGGTAGAAGCGCTGCGCGCTGGCCCGCGGGCGGCGCTCTGGCGTAGCATGGGCGCAGTTGCGGGGCGGCCGGTTCGCACGCCGTGCGGAGGCGATGCCGCAACAACGCGTCGCGACGGCCGCGTCGTCGTTTGGTCAGCCGCCGTACCCGGCACCGCTTTCGCATTCGCATGACAGGGTCCACGCGACGCACCGCGCATCCGCGACGTCGCCGGACCCACCCAAGCCGCTTCGGCCGGCAGCCGGCCCGAGCCTTCCGATCCCGGACGTTGCAGGAGGCAACGACATGAATCGACCGACCGACAACCGGACGCTGCTGCGCACGCTCGGCGTCCGCACTCCGATCATCCAGGCGCCGATGGCCGGCGTCAGCACGCCCGCGCTGGCGGCTGCCGTGTCGAACGCGGGCGGGCTCGGCTCGCTCGGCGTCGGCGCGACGAACGCCGACGGCGCGCGCAAGATGATCCGCGACACGCGCGCGCTCACCGACCGGCCGTTCAACATCAACCTGTTCTGCCACCAGCCGGCCCGTGCCGATGCCGCCGTCGAACGCACGTGGCTCGAGTGGCTCGCGCCGGTGTTCCGCGAATACGGCGCGACGCCGCCGGCGGCGCTGTCGGAGATCTACACGAGCTTCGTCGCGGACGATGCGATGCTCGCGATGTTGCTCGAGGAAAAACCGGCGGTCGTGAGCTTTCATTTCGGGTTGCCGTCCGACGAGGCGATCGCGATGTTGAAGCGCGCCGGCATCACGCTGTTCGCGTCCGCGACGCATCCCGACGAAGCCCGCCAGATCGCCGCGGCCGGCATCGATGCGATCGTCGCGCAGGGCATCGAGGCCGGCGGGCATCGCGGCGTATTCGACTCGACGGCGCACGACGACCGGCTCGGCACGTTCGCGCTGACGCGACTGCTCGTGCGCGAATGCGCGCTGCCGGTGATCGCCGCCGGCGGCATCATGGACGGCGACGGCATCGCCGCGGCGCTCGCGCTCGGCGCGCAGGCCGCGCAACTCGGCACGGCGTTCGTCGCGTGTCCGGAAACGTCGATCGACGACGGTTATCGCCGCGCGATCCTCGGCGACGCGGCGCACCGCACGACCTTCACGACCGCGATCTCCGGCCGTGTCGCGCGCGGCATCGCGAACCGGCTGACCGCGCTCGGCGACGATCCGCACGCACCGGCGACGCCCGCCTATCCGATCGCGTACGACGCCGGCAAGGCGCTGCATGCGGCCGCGAAGGCGAAGGGCGAGTTCGGCTACGGCGCGCAGTGGGCAGGGCAGGCGGCGCCGCTCGTGCGGTCGCTGCCGGCGGCGGAACTGTTCGCGACGCTCGAGCGCGAGACGCGGGCGGCCATCGCGCGGCTGCAGCACGCGCTGGACTGAGTGCCGGAATGAGTGCCGGATCACGCGGCGCGCACGCCGGCGCGCGGCGGACGTGCCCGAAGGCGCCGGAAGGCGCTGAAATCCGCACCGTTCGCGACAAAATTGCAATGCTCTGTGTCTGCGCACCGCGCGGATACAGAGCGATACAACGCGTCCGCCCGGGTTCGTTATAAAGCAGACATCACCTCTCGAGGAGCACGACATGTCTGCTACATGGTTCAACGGATCCTGCCATTGCGGCGCCGTGAAATTCCAGGTCCGGACCGCGCTTGCGCCGGCCGTTCGCTGCAACTGCAGCCTTTGCCGCCGTCGCGGCGCGCTGATGAGCCCGATGTTCCCCGCCGCCGACCTGAAGATCGTCGCAGGCGAGGACGCGCTGACGACCTACCGTTTCAACACGCGCACGGCCCGTCACTTTTTCTGCAGCCGGTGCGGCGTCTACCCGTTTCATCAGACGCGCAAGGATCCCGCGTGCTGGCGCGTCAATCTCGGCTGCCTCGAAGGCGTCGATCCGTATGCGCTCGACGCGACCGTCGCCGACGGCGCGAGCCTGTCCGTCGTGGAGGATGCATGAAACGCTGGCTGACGATCCTGCTGTTCGCCGCAGGCGGCCTCGCGACCGAAATCGCGCATCCGGTGCAGTGTTCGCTGCTGTCGATCAGCCGGCAACGGCACGGCGAGCGCCGGGGCCGGAACGACGGCGCTCGAGACTGAGCGTGAGCGGGCAGCGCTCGCGTCGCGTGCTGTCGATCGGAAACGATAATCATGCTTCCGATAAGATCGCACGCGATATATAATGCATTCATCTGCGACACGCTCCCGTGTCGATGGAGGATGCTCATGAAACCGACCGAAACCCAATCGCCCGCCACGCCGAAGCTTTCCGAGTTCCTGTGCTTTGCGATCTACTCGACGAACCTCGCGTTCGGCAAGGCCTACAAGCCGATCCTCGAGGAGCTCGGCCTCACGTACACGCAATACATCACGATCATTGCGCTGTGGGAGGAGGGCGACCAGACGGTCGGGCAGCTCGGCGAAAAGCTGTTCCTCGAATCGAACACGCTGACGCCGATCCTGAAGAAGCTCGAGGCGATGGGTTATCTGGAACGGCACCGCGATCCGTCGGACGAGCGCCAGGTGGTCGTGAGCCTGACGAAAAGCGGTCGCCGCGTGCGCGAGAAGGGGCTCGACATGAATCTCGTCGAAGCCACCGGGCTCAAACCCGACGAATTCGCGAAGATGCAGAAGGCGATCGTCACGCTGCGCGGCAACCTGATCGATTCGATCGACGAGTAAAGCACGAATAGCCTGGCCGCCGGCTCGATGTCGAGCCGGCGATACGATTGCAGCCGGCTTCCTCCACGATTTCCATGCTTTTCCGGCCGTCCGGACCGACTTTTGCAATGCTGCGCTCGGTTGCTTACGGTTGACGCTCGGGCTGGCCCGTCCCGGTATCCTCACGCCCCAACACCAGCAATTGCATGTCGCGACGGATCGTGAAACCGAGCGCCAGATAGCGCTCGATTGCGACGCGATTCGACGACAACACATGCAGAAACGGCGTTTCCGCCCGCGCACGAATCCGCGCGATCAATGCGCGGATCAGTCCGGCCGCGAGGCCCTGGCCGCGAAAGGCGGGATCCACGCACACGGCGCTGATCTCCGTATGGCCGCCGGCAGTCAGTCGCTGACCGGCCATCGCCACGAGCCGTCCTTCTCTCCGTACACCGAGATAGCCGCCGAATTCGATCGTGCGCGGGCCGAACGGACCCGGCTCCGTCGCCGCGATCAGTTCGAGCATCGCCGGTACGTCGCCGTCGGTCAGCCGGACATGCTCCAGCGGCTGCGCATCGTCAGGCGTTCCCTGCCAGATCATCTGATGCAGCACCGCGCGCCGGACCACGGAACATCCGCCCGGCGTCGGGATCTCGTCAGGCGTGACCAGTGCCGCGGGCCCGTGCGTGTCGATCAATGCGCGCAACGCGTCGAAAGCGGCGGGGCTGCGCTCGGCGAGGCCGGCAAACGGCGCGAGTTCGGGAGGAAAGCGCCGCGCGCGCTCGTCGCCGAGCGCAAAACGCTGCTGCTCGCCGGCGAGCGCATGCCACACGGCGTTGTCGAGCGGATACGCTCCGCTTCCTTCGTTCCCCGTCGTTGCTTGCCGCATTGCCTGCTCCCTGATTGAAGGTCGTTCGTCGCACAGCATAGACGCGATCGTCCATTCAGGTCTCAGACGAACAAAAAGCGCACGCGATTACATCGCATGCGCTTTATCTGATGGATGACGTCGCCGATTTCGGCGCGGTGCTCAATGACCGAAGTAGATCGAGCGCTCGGCCGTGCGAACGACGTTCCGGCTGCCGGCTTGCGTCGCGCCGTCGGCGTCGCTGCCGTAACCGGATGCGTCGGTATCGGCCGCTGTCGCAGCATTGTCGCGCACCCGCTTCAGCGCGGCCTGCAGATTCTCCGGATAGTTCGGATCGTTCGGGCGATTCGGCAGGTAGCCGGCCTTCTGAAGGGCGACCAGTTCCGCCCGCACCTGCGCACGCGTGACGGTGCTTTCGGTCGCGAATGCCGGTGCGGCAGCGGAAGCCGACACGGCGACGAGCAGGGCAGCAATCAGTTGGGTCTTCATCATTGACCTCGACGGAAAAGAGTGATCGGAGTGTGAGCGTCGCACGCCGGCAATCGGCGCCGATCGCGATTTCATTCAATGGCCGAAGTAGATCGAGCGCTCGGCGACACGCGTGACGAGACGGCTGCCCGACTGCGTGCCGGCTGCCGCGTCGCTGCCGTAACCGGACGTCGCCGTATCGGCTGCGGCGGTGTCGTTCGCATGGATACGCGTCAGCGCGGCCTGCAGGTCGTCCGGATAGTGCGGATCGTTCGCGCGGCCCGGCACATAGCCGGCTTGCTGCAGCTGGGCGAGCTCGGCACGCACTTGCGCACGCGTCACGACGGCTTCATTGGCAAAGGCGGGGGCGGCAACGGCGGCGGATACGGCAACGAGAAGGGCGGCGATCACTGGGGTTTTCATCATTTTCCTCGACAGATTCAATGGAAAGAAACGGGGTGTTCAGGCGTGTGCGGCATGTCGGCGCGATTCGTCCGGAATCGCGGATCGCGCTCAACGACCGAAATAGATCGAACGCTCGGCCATCTGCACGACCGCGCGTCGGCCCGACTGCGTCGACGCGACGGCGTCGCCGCCGTAGCCCGCGTTCGACGGTGCGTTGGCCACCGCGTCGTCCGCATGGATCTGCGTCAGCGCGGCCTGCAGGTTGTCCGGGTAGGTCGCGTCGCTGGCGCGGTTCAGCGGGTAGCCGGTCCGTTCGAGCTGCACGAGTTCGGCGCGCACTTGCGCACGCGTCACGACGGCGTCACTGGCGAAGGCCGGTGCGGCAACGGCAGCGGACACGGCGACGAGCAGGGCGGCGATCAGTTGGGTCTTCATCATTTACCTCGACAAGAAAATGGCAGGAGATTCGGGAGGGCGGCGCCTGGCCGCCCGATTCAACGTTCAGACGATGCGGATTTCGACGTCGATGTTGCCGCGCGTCGCTTTCGAGTACGGGCAGGTCTGATGCGCGGTGTCGACGATGTGCTGCACGACGTCACGGTCGAGCCCTGGCGCGCTCACGTTCAGGCGGGCCTGCAGGAAGTACGCGTTGCCGCCCATGCCCAGGTCCACTTCCGCATCGACCGCGAGATCGGCCGGCAGCGTCACCTTCGCCGCACGTGCCGCGAGCTGCATCGCGCCGATGAAGCAGGCCGACCAGCCGGCCGCGAACAGTTGTTCCGGATTCGTGCCGGTTCCGGCGGTGCCCGGCGACGACAACTGGATGTCGAGGCGACCGTCGGAACTGCGCGCCGCGCCGTCGCGGCCGCCGGAAGTCGTATGCGTCTTGCCCGTGTACAGCACTTTTTCGATCTTGCTCATCGTTCACTCCGTCAGGTTGGAAGGTTCTATCTAATGCGATTCGATCGCATGCGATGCAGTTTGGTCGAGACGCCGAACCTCGTCAAGCGGATTCGATTAAATCGCATGCGATATTTTGTATTTCAATGTATCTGGATCGTGTACGGCCTTGCCAGGCAAGGATGTGCGGTGTTCCATCCCTTATATCGAAAAGATCGCGTCCCACGGAATTCCAGTCACCGGCAGGGCAGCCGCCGTCGGAACGGCGACTGCCCGCGCGACGGCAACGCGGCTACGCCGGCCGGATTTCGGCGATCACGACCAGAATCACGGCTGCGTCGGCCGGCAACTGGCGCTGGGAAAAGGCCGAGCGCGCGTGTCCGGCCTTGTCGCCCAGCACGGCGGCGAACAGATCGGAGGCGCCGTCGATCACGGCCGGCTGGCCGAAAAAGCCGTCCGCCGACGCAACGTGCCCCTCGACACGCACGATGTGATGCAGGCGGTCGAACCCGCCGAGGTGCTTGCGGATCTGCGCAAGCACGTTCAGCGCCGCGAGTTGCGCCGCATGCCGCCCGTCGTCGACGTTCAGCCGTTCGCCGACGCGGCCTGTATAGGCAACCTTGCCGTCGACGAGCGGCAGTTGTCCGGAGATGAACAACAGGTTGCCGGCTTCGCTGACGGCCGTGTAGCTGCCGAGCGGTTGCGGCGGTTCGGGTAACGTGAGGCCGAGTTCGGCCAGCTTCTGTTCGATCGTCATCGCTTGCTCCTTCGGGGAAGATTGAGTGGCGCCCAGGCCAGGAAGATTCACTCGCACGGGTCTCTGTCAGTCACTCTATTGAGCCGGTCGACGCCGGTAAATATCGTTCGCGCAATTGAATCGACACGCGATGTAACGAATCGCGCGCGGCGCAATGTGGCGCGAACGGTTGCCGGCGACGGTCATCGGTACGCTGGTTTCCCGGCCGGGATTCATGCACACTCGCTGCTTCAGCGTCACGCGACGAAACGGCGCGCGCCGGCTCGCCGCGAGCGCGATTCCGTGATGCCTACGTTCGCGTTGCCGGCCACGCCACGCACGAAGCAGCAGGAGCGCCCCATGCAGAGAAAATTCGACGACCTGCTGCTCGGCAGCATCGAGCTGTTCTGCCTGGCCGCGGAACTCGGCAGCTTCACGCTCGCGGCGACGGCTGCGAGCGTCACGCCGGCCGCGGTCAGCCGCTCGGTCGCGCGCCTCGAGGAGCGTCTCGGCGTACGCCTGTTCGTGCGGACGACACGGCAGATCCGCCTGACCGATTCCGGCCGGCGCTATTTCGAGCAATGCCGTGATGCGCTATCGCAGCTCGTCGACGCCGAGCGCGAAGCGACGGGTCAGCAGGCCACGCCGGCCGGCGTGCTGCGCATCAGCATGCCGACGCCGTACGGACACTATCGCGTGTTGCCGCTGCTGCCCGCGTTTCGCGAGCGATATCCGGACGTGCGCGTCGAAACGCATCTGAGCAACCGCAACATCGACTTCGCCGAGGAGGGTTTCGATCTTGCGATCCGCGGCCGCGCGCCGGCGGATTCGAGCCTGGTCGCGCGCAAGCTGGAGGATGCGGAACTCGTTGTCGTCGCGACGCCCGGCTACCTGAAACGCGCCGGCGTGCCGCGCGCCGTCGACGATCTGCACGCGCACGAATGCATCCAGTTCGAGCTCCCGAGCAGCGGCCGGCCGGTTCCGTGGTTGTTCAACGACGGCTCGGCGGAAATCGACGTCGCGACGACCGGCGGCTACGGCACGTCGGGCGACGTCCTCGCCGGCGTCACGCTCGCGCGCAGCGGTGCGGGCCTGTTCCAGACCTATCGCTTCATCGTCGACCGGGATCTGCGCGAGGGCACGCTCGCGGAGGTACTGTCCGGCCAGGGCGGCCGGTCGCGGCCGTTCATGCTGCTGTATCCCCATGCGCGCTATCTGTCTTCGCGCGTGCGCGTGTTCGTCGACTTTCTCGTCGAACATCTGCAACAAGCGCCCGGCAAGCGGGCGCGCTAGGCGCGTCCGGGGAGAATGCCGGCAACGGGGCAGAGCGGGGCGCGAATGGCGCGGCTGCGCCGTTGCCGGACCGCCGCTCACCATTTGCCCCCTTTGCCCCGGCGCAGTCTCCCATCGTCGCCGCTCAATGCCCGGCGCTCTGGCCGCCATCCACGTGCAGGATCTCGCCGGTAACGAACGGCGCCGAATCGAGATACAGGATCGCGCCGACGATGTCGCTCATCTCGCCCATCCGGCCGACCGGATGCAGCGAAGCGAGCGTCGCGTGCGTGTCGGGCGCATGCATCGGCGACTTGATGATGCCGGGGGACACGGCATTCACGCGGATGCCGGCCTTCGCGTACTCGATTGCGAGCGACTTCGTCGCCGCGTTGAGTCCGCCTTTCGTCAGCGATGCGAGCACCGACGGCACGTTGCTGTTCGCATGGTCGACGAGGCTCGTCGTGATGCTGACCACGTGTCCGCCGCCGTTGCGCTGCATCGCCGCGATCGCGCGCTGCGTGACGTGGAAGAACCCGTCCAGGTTCACGCGGGTGATGGTCGCATAGTCGTCCGCGGTGTACTGCGTGAACGGCTTCGCGATGAACACGCCGGCGTTGTTGACGAGCGTATCGACCCGGCCGAAGCGCTCGAGTGCGGTATCGACCACCCGCCGCGCGACAGCCGGGTCGCCGATGTCGCCCGCGACGGTGACCAGATCGGGATCGTCCGACGCGCCGATCGAACGGGACGTCGCGACCACCCGATGACCGTGGGCGCGGAATGCGTTGACCGTCTCCGCGCCGATGCCTTGCGATGCGCCGGTGACGATGATGACTTTGGATGTGCTCATGATATGCCTCGACAGGTGACTGGTTTTCGGCGTGGGTGCCGACCGGATCGATGAATCCGATGGACCAGACTTTAGGCGCGTCGCGCCGGAGTTCGAACACCCACCGTGGACCAACAGTCTTGCGTCGCGGGAACAAATGCGGGAAAGAACGGGGCGGCCGCGACGGCGATCGTTGCGGCGGAAGGGGAATCGACGCGGCTGCGAACGAAGCAGCAATCGGGGGCGACACCGCACGTCGAATCGCCGTGAAATCCGCGATTCGTGCGAGGAAGTGCTGTCAATGCCGCGCGATGGTGTACTCGGACACGTCGGGTACTTCGAGGGTTTATCGAATCTATCCGGATAACTTTTCTTATCACAATAGCATCGATATGAATCGAAACCGGCGAGTACGAAAACGCGTCTGACCTGACCTGCATACGCTTCCTGTGCCTTCCGCGGCTCAGGCTTGCTCATCTGCTGGCGCATCGAATGGAACTGCAATCACGGCAACGGTCCGTACGTCTCCGTTTTCTCGCTTACGTCGGCCGCCGACTCAAGCCTCGGAGAACAGTCAGGCAAGGTGCGGTTCGAGATCGGGGAGAGCATCTGCGTGCCGATCTCCGAGCCGGTCTGGCGTCGAGGGCTTGGGTTCCGCGACCAACCTGGCCGATGTCTGACCGACCCGATACCGCGGCAGATCGATGGACGACGCCTTGATCATCGCCATCGAGTTGCTGCACATCGCATTCCGTGTGCGCTTTGGACGAAAGACCGAATCCCCCCGGGCAATCGAGTCGCCCGTCAGAATGCAAACCCCGTCCTCTCGGGCAATCACTCTCCGCCAGGTCTGTTCGCCATATCGACACGCCGTCGAGCTGCTCCACGAGATGAGAACGGTGTCGGTTGACGGGCGCTCGAGAATCACAATGCGGACGGCCCCCAGGTTTGAGTGGCTCATGCACGCACGCTCAGCCACTCCCGGAAAGGGCAGTGCGGCCGGAGGCGATCGCAGGGCGTCAAGAATCCTGTCCCAGCGATGCCGGTCGCTGATGCCGTTCGTGACATCGTCGGTACCTGGAGTGTTTTCCATAGCTTCATGATCGCCATTGGATAAGCGTCAAAGGCGACGTCGGCGTGAACCCGGCGTGTGCGATCGTGCTGACGCCGATCCCCGGCCACGCACCGTTCAACGAACGAAAAACGCGTGAAAAGCGGGAGAGGGAGGTGACCCGCGAATGCAGGTCACACTTGCAAAGTACGGGCGTCGACGTTTCGTGTCGGTGACTTCGGTCGTCACGCTTCAACTGGACGTGAGGACACACTCAAGCGTGAGAAATCCAGAACGACCGTCACGCTTGTTTCGTCGATTTTGAGGCCGACCGTGCGTGCGCGGTTTCGCGAACCTGCGTCATCGCATGCCGCCACTGGCGACGATATGCTCGCCCGTCAGCCACTTTGCGTCGTCGGACGCGAGGAAAACCGCAATCGACGCAACGTCGTCCGGTCTGCCCACGCGCCCGAGCGGCGTCTGGCTGACCGCCGAACTCTCGAACTCCGATCCGATCACCCCGGCGCTTTGTGCGCCTTCGGTCACGATCACGCCGGGATTGATCGTATTCACGCGAATGCCTCGCGGCCCGAGTTCACGTGCGAGCGCGCCCGTGATGGAATCCACCGCGCCTTTCGTGCCGCTGTAGACGGCAGTCGTCGCCGGTGTGAGCGTCGAGACGACCGAACTGACATTGATGATGCTGGCGCCTTCGCCCAGGTGCTGGACAGCGGCCTGTGTGGTGAGCAGGACGCCGAGCACGTTGATGTCGAACTGCCTGCGGTATTGCGCTTCCGTGAACGCCTCGATCGGGGCGAACTCGTAGACGCCCGAGTTGTTGACGAGGATGTCGAGGCGGCCATACGTTTCGATCGCCGCATCGACGATGCCTTTTGCATCGGCGGCCTTCGACACGTCACCTCCGACGGCAACCGCTTTTCCTCCGGCCGTGGTGATGGCAGACACGACGTCGTCCGCGCCCGTCTTGCTGCTTGCGTAGTTCACTACGACCGACGCGCCCTCTGCTGCGAGCGCCTTGGCGATGGCGGCACCGATACCCTTCGACGCACCGGTTACGACGGCCACTTTCCCTGCAAGCTTGCCCATGATGTTCACCTCAGTGTGAATGATTCCGTTGATGGACACCGGCATGCCGTCTCGCCCAATGCGATCGCCGGTGTTTTCTGCCTATGCGGACCTGCGTACGATCGCGATCGAGTGGCGCGGCGCGACTGGCCGGGCATCGATGCGCGGGACACGGCATCTTCAACCCGGCCATGCCGAATTACGGATGACGGAACAGAAATTCCCCCGATGGAAATGAGGCTCCTTGTCGGCGATCACGTCGGCTTTCACGTTGCCGAACGTGGTTTCCGGCTTGTGCCTGATGCCGTCGTAGAACGCCTGAATGATCTCTTCCTTGAAGTGCGGCGGGCGCGGATGCGCATGCGTCACGGCTTCGCGTTCCTCGTGCGTGAACGCGTGGTACGACAGTCCGAGCACATCCATCTCGACCCCGGCGGTCACCAGCGCGACGACCGGATGCATATGGCGCGGAATGCCGGGTGTGGTGTGCAGCGCAATCGCCGTCCAGACGAGATCGATGTCGGCCGCGTTGATGCCCCGGCCCGAGAGAAAGTCGCGGGCCGCATTGGCCCCGTCGACTTCGAAGCGTTCGGTGGCGCTGCTGTACGCTCCGGTGAGGCCGACGTCATGAAACATGGCACCGGCGTACAACAGTTCCGGATCGAATTTCAGGCCGCGGCGCACGCCCTCGAGCGCGCCGAACAAATATACGCGGCTCGAATGATGAAAGAGCAGCGGGGTGGACGTGTCGCGCACGAACTCGGTAATTTCCCGTGCAAGCTGACTGTCGGGCACCGCGACATCCTGAATGAACTCTGGCATGACGGTCCTCCATCGAAATGTGAGCGGACGCCGGCGTCGTCGCGGACGCCGCACGCGAATGGCTGGCTACTTCGCTGCAGTCGTCGCCCCGATTTTCGCCAGGGCCTCGCGAACACCCGCGCCGTAGTCGGAGTCGGCCTTCGTGCAATTGAGGATGTGGCGTTCCTGGATATGCGCCTGAACCGAGGCCATCTGGCGGGCGGTGTTGTCGAACAGCAATTGTTGCTGCGCCTGACTCATCAGGCGAAACAGGTTTCCTGGCTGCGCGAAGTGATCGACGTCCACGCGGTGGTCCCAATGCGCGGCGTCGCCTTCGATTCGCAGCGGCGGCTCGTGAAGATCGGGCCGCACTTCCCACTCGCCGGAACTGTTCGGATAGTAAGAAGGCGTGCCGCCGAGGTTGTCGTCGGTGCGCATGGCGCCGTCGCGGTGGTAGCTGTGGAAGGGGCACTTCGGCGCATTGACGGGAATGTGATTGAAGTTCACACCCAGCCGATACCGTTGCGTGTCGCCGTAAGAGAACAGACGTGCCTGCAGCATCTTGTCCGGCGAAAAGCCGATGCCGGGCACGACGTTCGCGGGCGAGAAGGTCGCCTGCTCAACCTCGGCGAAATAATTGCCCGCGTTGCGGTTCAATTCGAGTACGCCGACCTCGATCAACGGGAAATCGCTTTTCGGCCAGACCTTGGTCAGGTCGAACGGATTGAACGGCAGAGACCTGGCCTCGTCGTCGTTCATCACCTGAATGAAGAGCGTCCAGCGCGGGAAGTCGCCGCGCTCGATGCTTACGTAAAGATCGCGGCCATGCGTTTCGCGGTCCTTGCCCACGAGCTGTTCGGCTTCGCCGTCCGTCAGATTCGCGATGCCTTGCTGCGTACGGAAGTGAAACTTCACCCACGTCCGCCGATTGTCGGCATCGACCAGGCTGAACGTATGGCTGCCGAACCCATGCATGTGGCGATAGCTGCGCGGAATGCCCCTGTCGCTCATAACGATCGTGACCTGGTGAAGTGCCTCCGGCAAAAGCGTCCAGAAATCCCAGTTGCTGTTTGCGCTGCGCAGTCCCGTGCGCGGGTCGCGCTTGATCGCGTGGTTGAGATCGGGAAAACGCAGCGGATCACGGAAAAAGAACACGGGCGTGTTATTGCCCACGATGTCCCAGTTTCCTTCTTCCGTATAGAACTTCACCGCGAAGCCGCGGATGTCGCGCTCGGCATCGGCGGCGCCGCGCTCGCCGGCGACCGTCGAAAATCGCATGAATACAGGCGTTGCCTTGCCGATTTCCGAAAAGAGTTTGGCCTTGGTGTAGCGCGTGATGTCGTGCGTTACCGTGAATACGCCGTGCGCGCCCGATCCTTTGGCGTGCATGCGTCGTTCGGGAATCACCTCGCGGTCGAAGTGCGCGAGTTTCTCGATCAGCCAGATATCCTGCAGCAGCGCGGGGCCGCGCGGGCCGGCCGTTTCGATGTTCAGATTGTCGGCAACGGGCGCGCCCGTTGCGTGATCAAGACGCGTAGACGTATCGCGGTTTTTCATGCCTCGACTCCAGGAGGGTTGGGCGGACCGGCGCAGCGCCATACCGTTCCAGGGTGGCGGCCGCGCGAAGCTTTACGGGCAAATCAGCGTGCTATCCCGGCGGGTGCGGTGAAAAGAAACGGCCGTACTGCGACGGCCACCCGCTCGATGCGTGACGAGCCGCGCAGGCATCGACGAGTCGATGTGAGAGAAGCGTACCTGTCGGGTGCCAGAACGATCTTGTATAAAACAACGATTCGATGGACGAATCCCGGACGGTCGCCGAACACCGGGGGCGGTTGAATTCGGATCAGGAGGCGATGGTGCGTCGTGCGTCGACGCATATCGAGCGGGCGCGCAAGCGCCGATAACGACGTTCGCACCTATCCGGCGCTATCGGTTCCGCTGTGCCCAGTCTTTCGGCCCGCATCCTTCGAGGCGCGAGAACACGCGCGAAAAATGACTCTGGTCGAAAAATCCGCAGTCCGATGCAATGCTGGCCAGGCTCGCATCTGTTTCCCGCAACAGCGATTTCGCGCGCTCGATGCGGCGCTTGAGCAGCCACTGATGGGGCGTGCTGCCGGTCGTCTGCTTGAAGGCTTCACCGAAATAGCTGGTGGAGAGATTGCACTCGCGCGCGAGATTGGCAATCGACGGATTGTCGTGCAGGTGGGACGCGAAATAATCTTCGATGCGCCGCATCTGCCACGGAGCGAGTCCGGAGCGGCGAGGCCGGAGCGCCGGATCGGCTCGGCCATATCGTGTGACGACGTGTTCGCAAAACGCCAGCGCGAGGTAATCGATGAACAGCGCACTCGTCAGGTCGGGCTGCTGCAGGACCGCCTGCAGCGTATGCGAAAGACTGAACAGCACCGGGTCGCTGGCGCCGAGATGCGGCTGCACGAGTCCGCCTATGCGCCGGCGCCGCTTTTGATCGGTGAATTCCTCGATCGCGCTCTGGGCCAGATAGAGCCGCATGGTATCGAACGGCATGTCGAGACGGCGCGTCGGGCTCGAGCGCAGGTCGAGCAGAAAGCAGCTGCCGGGACTGCACGACGCGGAAGCATCGAGGTGACCGCTTGAATAACGGAGGCCGGGATCGGGGCTCAGTATCAGCGGCATCTGAAAGACAAAGGCTTCCTCCGGTTGCGGCGTGAGCGAGCGCCCCGGTTGAGGCCGGGGGTTGGTCAGCCGTGTGAACGAGATAGGCTGCCCGTGGGAGAAAACGCCGGCCCGCACGGTGGGCGCATCTCGCAGTAGAAACCGTTTGGCGAGGGCGTCGTCTGCAACGGGTTGCCCGAAATCGACGTGATTCCTATCGTTCATTCATCGCGCCTTGGAGTGCGCCCGTACAGGCGTCGTGTGCCTTTACCCGACGGCGGGTTCAAATGAAAACAGGCCCAATTTAGCGCAATTCGATGACTGGCGCGCGACTGGTGTCGTGACGCGCGAGACGCTCTCCGATCGCGGGCGCGACGCGCACGTCAATGGTGCGGTGCGCGATTGCGCGAACCAGGAACGTGCGCAGGCGCCATTGCGCGCGCCAGTGCAGGGCGGCGGCGTCAGCGTGAGGTCAACGACGTCTGCGCATCGGGCGATGCCGGATCCCAGCCGCCGCCGAGCGCCTTGAACGTCGAGATCGCTGCACGAGCGGATTCCGTCTGTGCCTGTGCACGCGCGTCGGCGGCCTGGAGCAGGGTCTCGTTGGCGTGCAATACGTCGATGAAACTCGCTGCACCGCTGCGGTACGCGGTCATCGAGGAATCCTTGGCGCGGGAAAACGACGACTCGGCATGCGACAGCGTGGCAGCCTGCGCCTCTCGATTCACCAATGACGAGAGCGAGTTTTCGACGTCCTCGGAGGCGCGGAGCACGGCCTGCCGATAGGCCGCGAGCGCTTGCGCGTCGGCGCCTTTCGCCGCGTCGACATCGGCACCGATGCGCGCGAAATCGAACAGTCGCCAGCGCAGCCCGACGAGGCCGGCCGCCTGGTTGGCGCCGCCCGAGAACAACGTACCGGCGGCGGCCGAAGTCGCGCTGCCGAGGAAGGCGTTCAGCGAGACCGTCGGGTAGTACTCGCCGATCGCAGCGCCGATGCGCGCATTGGCGGCGGCGAGGTGACGTTCGGCGGCGATCAGATCGGGACGTCTTTGCAGCAGATCGGCTGGCGTGCCCATTTCCGCGAGCGCCGGCGCGACGGGGATCGGGGAAGGCGAGCCCAGCTCTGCGCGGTGCGTGCCAGGAGGTGTACCGAGCATCACGTCGAGGGCGTTCGACGCCGCATCGAGCGCCGCGAGGAGGACGGGCACGCTGGCCTGCACCTGGTCGAGCGCACCTTGCGCCTGCTGAACCTGATAGTCGGCTGCCGCGCCCTTCGAATACAGGAGTTTCACGTCTGCGAGAAGCGCCTGCTGCGTCTGCACCTGCCGGGTCGCGATATCCAGACGGGCCTGGAGGCCTCGGATCGTGACGTAGATATCGGCAGTCTGGGCCGCGACGGCAAGCCGGGTGGCAACTGCCGCCGCCTGCGTTGCCGAGTAATCGGCGAGCGCGGCTTCACGCTGCCGGCGCAGACCGCCAAAAATGTCGAGCTCCCAACCGGCCTCCAGGTTGATTTCGTACTCGGTGCCCCAGCGCTCGTACCCCGGCCTGGCATTGAGCAATCGCCCCAACGGCGTATCGACAGACTGATAGGCTCGTGCCGCCGACGCGGAAACCGAGGCCGACGGCAGGAGCGCCGCGTTGGCCGTGCCGAGGCGCGCGCGCGCCTGAGTGATTTGCGCGACGGCCTGGGCCAGGTCCAGGTTCTGGGCCAGCGCCAGCGAAACGTAATGCGTGAGCAGCGGGTCGTTGAAGCTTTCCCACCATGCGGACAGGTCGGCAACCGGCGCCTTTGCCGCGCGGGCGGGCGGCTGGGTCATGTAGTGCTGCGCCAGCGGCGCATCCGGGCGGTGGTAGTCGGGACCCACGGCGCACGCCGAAAGGGCGGCGACGCTAGTCAGGAGAACAAGTGGACGGCGCAAGGGCATGATCATCTCGGGAGCGACAACGGGAGAGGAAATACAGTGACCAATATACAATATGGTCACACGTTGTCAACTGACGATCGTCGGACTAAGCTTGACGCATGAACAAACCGACTCCCTCCACCTCTTCGTCCCGTGGCCCCTCGGACCACGAAGTTCGCGCCCAGATCGTCGACGCCGCAACGGAATACTTCAGCCGCTACGGCTACGAAAAAACCACGGTCTCCGACCTCGCGAAGGAAATCGGGTTTTCAAAAGCCTATATTTACAAGTTTTTCGACTCCAAACAGGCGATCGGTCAGGTCATCTGCGCCAATCGGCTCGCCGCGATCGCGGCCGCGGTCAGCGAAAATGTCGACGGCGCGCACGGGGCAACCGAGAAATTTCGCCGTATGTTCAAGACCTTGCTTGCGTCTGGAAGCCAGCTTTTCTTCCAGGATCGCAAGCTCTACGATATCGCCGCCGAGGCGGCCGCATCGCCCTGGCCCTCCGTCAAAGGCTACGAGGACCAGATCCGGCAACTCATCACCGATATCCTGCGACTCGGACGCGAAACCGGCGAATTCGAACGCAAGACGCCGCCAGACGAAGCGGTGAATGCGATCTTTCTGGTGATGAAGCCTTACTTCAATCCGTTGATGCTCCAGTACAACCTCGATGGTGCGGAAGAGGCGACGGCCCAACTCGCGAACCTCGTCCTCAGAAGTCTCGCTCCATGAATCTTGTTGTGACTATTGACTGATTTGGTCACTGGTATCAGAATGAGGTCTCCTGTTCTTTGCGAGAGGGGATCTCATGTTCCGGCGCCATCGTCTTGTCTACACATTGGGCCTGGCTTCGCTTGCGCTCGCAGCATGCGGCGAGCATCCGGCTGCTGATCCGCGTACCGAGGCGCCACTTGTGCGTACCAGCGCCGTTCATGGCGCGGCGGGTACGAGCCGGTCGTTTTCGGGTGTCGTGGGCGCCCGCGTTCAGAGCGATCTCGGTTTCCGCGTTCAGGGTAAAGTCATCGAGCGACTGGTCGACGCGGGCCAAACGGTCAAGCGCGGCCAGCCCCTGATGCGCATCGATCCGATCGATCTCGGGCTGCAGGCCCGTGCGCAGCAGAAACTCGTGGACGCTGCGCAGGCGCGCGCGACGCAGACGGCTGCCGACGAGGCGCGGTATCGGGATCTCGTCGGGGCGGGGGCGGTGTCGGCATCGACCTACGACCAGCTCAAGGCGGCCGCCGATTCCGCCAGGGCCCAGCTCGTCGCAGCGCAGGCGCAGGCCGTGCTCGCCAACAATGCTTCCGGATACGCCGTCGTCATGGCGGACGCCGACGGCGTGGTGGTCGAGACGCTGGCGGAGCCGGGCCAGGTCGTCGCGCCGGGACAAATCGTCGTGCGGCTCGCGCATGCCGGCCCCCGCGAGGCCGTCGTCCAGCTTCCCGAGACGCTGCGTCCCGCGTCCGGCTCGATGGCCGCGGCGACGCTTTACGGCGCGGACCAGAAGCCCGTTCCCGCCGTCCTGCGCCAGCTCTCCGATTCTGCGGATCGGCTGACACGAACCTACGAGGCGAGATACGTCCTCGAGGGCGCGCTCTCGAATGCACCGCTCGGCGCGACCGTGACCATCGATCTCGCCGGCAATGCCGGCCAGACACAGGCCGGCATGGTGGTGCCGGTCGGCGCCTTGTTCGATCCGGGCACGGGAACCGGCACCGGCGTCTGGACCGTCGATCGATCTCAATCGCGTGTGACCTGGCACAAGGTTCGTGTCACCGCATTGAGCGACGACAGTGCGACGGTGACTGGCGATCTTCGCGAAGGCGACCAGGTCGTCGCGCTCGGTGCCCAGTTGTTGCACGATGGAGAGCGCGTGCGTCTCGCCAACGACAAGCTGGCCGCGGCATCCGTCTCCACGCAAGGAGCAGCGCAATGAGCGGCTTCAATTTGTCGGCTCTTGCGGTGCGGGAGCGCTCGGTCACGCTGTTTCTGATCATCCTGATTTCGATCGCCGGCGTGATTGCCTTCCTGAAACTGGGGCGGGCAGAAGATCCGCCATTCACCGTCAAGTCGATGACGGTCATTACGGCATGGCCCGGCGCGACCGCGCAGGAAATGCAGGACCAGGTGGCCGAGCCGCTCGAAAAGCGCATGCAGGAGCTGCGCTGGTACGACCGGACCGAGACCTATACGCGTCCGGGGCTGGCCTTCACCACCGTGACCTTGCTCGACAGTACGCCGCCCGCGGACGTGCCCGAGGAGTTCTATCAGGCGCGCAAGAAGCTGCACGACGAAGCGGGCAACCTGCCGCCCGGCGTGATCGGCCCGCTCGTCAATGATGAGTATTCCGACGTAACGTTCGCGCTGTTCGCGCTCAAGGCGAAAGGCGAGCCGCAACGATTGCTGGTGCGCGACGCCGAGGGGTTACGCCAGCGGCTTCTTCATGTGCCGGGCGTCAAGAAGGTGAACATCATCGGCGAGCAGGCGGAACGGATCTACGTGTCGTTTTCGCACGACCGGCTCGCGACGCTCGGCGTGACCCCGCAGGAGATCTTTGCCGCGCTGAACAACCAGAACGTTCTCACGCCGGCTGGTTCGATCGATACGGCGGGCGCGCAGGTCTTCATTCGTGTCGAAGGCGCCTTCGACAAGCTGCAGACCATCCGTGACACGCCGATCGTCGTTCAGGGCCGCACACTGAAGCTCTCCGATGTGGCGACCGTCGAACGCGGTTACGAAGACCCGGCCACGTTCCAGATTCGCAACAAAGGCGAACCGGCGTTGCTCCTCGGCGTCGTGATGCGGGACGGCTGGAACGGGCTCAATCTCGGCAAGGCGCTCGACACGGAAGTCGCATCGATCAATGCCGGGCTGCCGCTGGGCGTGAGCCTCACGAAAGTGACCGACCAGGCCGTCAACATCCATTCGGCCATCGACGAATTCATGGTGAAGTTCTTTGTCGCGCTGCTCGTGGTGATGGTCGTGAGCTTCGCGAGCATGGGATGGCGTGTCGGCATCGTCGTGTCGGCGGCGGTGCCGCTGACACTCGCGGGCGTCTTCGTCGTCATGGCCGCAACGGGCAAGAGCTTCGACCGCATCACGCTCGGTTCGCTGATTCTCGCGCTCGGCCTGCTCGTCGACGACGCGATCATCGCCATCGAAATGATGGTCGTGAAAATGGAGGAGGGCTATAGCCGCGTCCAGGCATCAGCTTACGCGTGGAGCCACACGGCCGCACCGATGCTGTCGGGCACGCTGGTCACGGCTGTCGGCTTCATGCCGAATGGCTTTGCGCGCTCGACGGCCGGCGAATACACCAGCAACATGTTCTGGATCGTCGGCATCGCGCTGGTCACCTCGTGGATCGTGGCCGTCGTCTTCACACCGTACCTCGGCGTCAAGCTGTTACCCGACATCGCCGTGATCGAAGGCGGCCACGAGGCGATCTACAACACGCCGAACTACCGGCGCTTTCGCCGCTTCCTCGGGCGCGTGGTCGCGCGCAAGTGGATGGTCGCCGGGATCGTGGTGGCATCGTTCGTGGTCGCCGTGATGGGCATGGGGCTCGTGAAGAAGCAATTCTTCCCGACTTCCGATCGCCCGGAAGTGCTCGTCGAAGTGCAGATGCCCTATGGGACTTCGATCGAGCAGACCGCGTCGGCAACGGAAAAAGTCGAGGCATGGCTCGCGAAGCAGCCGGAAGCGCAGATCGTGACCTCGTACATCGGGCAGGGCGCTCCGCGCTTCTATCTGGCCATGTCTCCGGAGTTGCCGGATTCGTCCTTCTCGAAGATCGTGATCCGCACGAATGACGAGCGCCAACGGGAAGCGCTCAAATTCCGTCTGCGCAAGGTCATCGCGGAAGGGTTGGTGCCCGGGGCGCAGGTTCGCGTCACGCAGCTGGTGTTCGGCCCTTACTCGCCTTACCCCGTTGCGTTCAGGGTCATGGGCCCGGACGCCCAGACGTTGCGCACCATCGCCGCACAGGTCGAACGGACCATGAACGCCAGCCCGATGATGCGAACGGTGAACGCCGACTGGGGGCCGCGCGTTCCCACCGTGCATTTCACGCTCGATCAAAATCGTCTCGGGGCGTTCGGACTGACGTCCAGCTCGGTCGCGCAGCAACTGCAATTCCTGCTGACCGGCATTCCCGTCACGCACGTGCGCGAGGACATTCGTTCGGTGGAGCTTGTCGCGCGTTCGGCGGGCGACATCCGGCTCGACCCGCAACGGATCGACGGATTCACGCTGATCGGCGCCGCAGGGCAGCGGGTGCCGCTCTCGCAGGTCGGCAAAGTCGACATCCGCATGGAGGATCCGGTCCTGCGCCGGCGCGACCGAACGCCGACGATCACCGTGCGCGGCGATATCGCCGAAGGGTTGCAACCGCCCGATGTGTCGACCGCGATGCTCGCGCAGCTTCAGCCCATCATCGCGAAGCTGCCGGGCGGCTACCGGATCGAGGAGGCCGGCTCCATCGAGGAGGCCAACAAGGCGACAACTGCGCTCGCGCCGCTGTTCCCGATCATGATCGCGCTGACGCTGCTCATCATCATTTTTCAGACGCGCTCGATTTCCGCCACGATGATGGTGTTCGCGACCAGTCCGCTGGGATTGATCGGTGTGGTGCCAACACTCCTGCTGTTCAATCAGGCATTCGGCATCAACGCATTGGTGGGACTCATTGCGCTCTCCGGCATCCTGATGCGCAACACGCTGATCCTGATCGGCCAGATCGAAGAGAACGCGCGCGCGGGCATGACGCCGTTCGATGCGGTGGTGGAGGCCACGCTGCAGCGCTCGCGGCCCGTGATCCTGACTGCGGTCGCCGCGATGCTTGCGTTCATTCCGCTTACCCATTCCGTGTTCTGGGGCACGCTGGCTTATACGCTTATCGGGGGAACATTCGCCGGAACGGTTCTGACGTTGGTGTTTCTGCCGGCTATGTACTCGATCTGGTTCAAGATCCGTCCCGGGGCAGGGGAAAACAATCCTGCGCTCGAACCCAGTGCCAGCGTGACGACGTAGGCAGGTGCGCTCCGGGCGATGACGGTCTCGCCCGGGGCCGTCGATGTGAACCGGCAACGATGCGTCCGGACGGAAGGCAACTCCGCCCGTGACATTCGGGGAGCTTCTCGCAGGCCAGCGTCGGGCCAAAATCGGCGTAGCGATCACGGATGATCGACAGTGCTCGATCGGCCAGATCAGCGTCCAGCCGCCGATTACCGGGACGCCCACGCTTGCGCGAAGCCAGTCCGGCGGCGCCAGACTCACGGTAACGATCCACCAGACGCTGGAGCTGACGCACGGTCACGCCCAGTCGTTCGGCCGCGCGTCCGGGCTTGAGTCCCATGTCCACCACGGCCTGGATTACCTTCAGACGGTCGAGTTCTCGCATGTTCAGTGTCACCAGTGCACCTGGATACATGGTCGGCTCCGTGGTCCCGCAAAGAACCGGCCAGCATACCGAGGTCAAAACACGACATTTCTAAGTAGCCAGAACACGACATTTCTAAAAAGCTACTACA